>CAMWJY010000001.1 GCA_947174685.1 uncultured Mollicutes bacterium
CTAAACTATAGCTAATTAAAAAAATTCCAGTTGACTGGAAAATTAGATGAGTCTTTTATATGTTTTATTTCGTTGTTTCTGATTCTATACTATATGTTTGGTAATTATTAGACTTTTGTTATTTATAGATTTATGGTATAATAATTGTCGAAGATTGCTAAGATCGGATGTGTTATGATGAATTTTAAATTTAAAAGGAAATATTTTATTTCTTTTAATCTTATATTTTTAATATTACTAATGGGATGTAGCTCTCATAAGCATACTCTAAAGGACTATGAATATGATGATCATTTACATTGGAGAGAATGCGAGGTTTGTCATGAAAAAGAAGAGTTTTTTTATCACACCTATTCTCCGTGGACAATTGTTATAGCTCCAACAGAAACAGAAGATGGTTTAAGAAAACAGGTTTGTAATGCCTGTGGTTTTGAAAGAACTGAGGTTGTTTTACCGGTTGCTCATACCCATCAATATGGAGAGTGGAAGATTGTAGAAGCACCTACAAAAACGTCATTTGGGAAAATAGCTAGAGCTTGTGAATTGGATCCTTCACATAAGGAAGAAGCAGATTTACCTGCTTTAAATATTTTTTCCTATCATTACATGCTGATATCAGAAGCTACTTGTAGTTATTCTGGTCTAGAAAGATATGACTATTATAAAGATGGAGAAATATTTAGTTTTGAGGTCAATTTACCAATAAAAGATCATCCTTACTCTGAAAAATGGTTTTCTAATTCTTTAGGTCATTATCACCTATCAACATGTGAACATATTGGAGTAGAAAGTGATTTTGAGCCTCATAGCTTTTTGAATGGTTATTGTTTAGTGTGTGATTTTGAAGAACCAGTAGAAACTCACGAGCATTCTTTTGGCGAATGGAAATTAGTAGAGGAACCTACTTTGACTTCTGAAGGTCAAGTAATACGAACCTGTTTAACTAATAATGAGCATACGGAAAGCTTTATATTACCTACTTTAAATCAGAATGATTATAAATTTCAGGAGCTTTCTGCTTCAACCTGTGAGATTCAGGGAAATGCAAGCTACACTTATGAAAAGGATGGAGCCACGTTTACCTTTGAGGCATCCTTGCCTTATGCAGAACATCCTTTTGCAGAGAGATGGACTAATGATAATATCAACCATTGGCATGCAGCACTTTGTTCCCATAATACAGAAAAAAAGGATCAAGAGCAACATCAGTTTGATAAAGGAAAATGTGTCATATGTGGTTTTATAGATTACACAGAAAATCTAATTTATGAGTTAAATGAAGATGAAAGTAGCTATAGTATTGTAGGAATTCATTCTTTAACAGAAACTCAAATTGTAATACCTTCCCGGTACTTAAACTTACCTATAACAAAAATAAAAGAGTCAGCTTTTAGAAACTCGACTGCAATTGAATATGTTAAAATTTGGGATGGCGTTGTAGAAATTGAGGATTACGCATTTGCCAATTGTATTAATTTATCAGAAATAATCTTCCCAAATACTTTAAAAAGTATTGGTAGTAATAGCTTTGCCAATTGTAGTAAATTAACGGATGTAATTTTATATGAGGGCTTTGAAAGCTTAGAAACTTATGCGTTTTATGGTTGTCAAAATCTAAAGACAATATCCATTCCATCAAGCATAAATTATATAGGAAATAGGGCATTGTCAGATACTGCCTTAATGGGAACGCAATATGAAGCAGGGTGTTATTTAGGAAATGAAGATAATCCATATTTGATTTTTTATAAACCACTTGATTTGGGTGTTCAAGACTACATAGTTCATGACAACACAGTATTTATTTATGATTATGTATTTAGCCAAAATCATTCCATAGTATCTATAATTATTCCTAAGTCTGTACAATTCATAGGTAAAAATAGTTTTTCATCATGTGAAGTATTACAATACATTTATTATATGGGTACAGAGGAGGATTATCAAAGAATAAAGGTAGATACTGGAAATACAATTGAAGAGTATATTCTATATTATTCGGATAATCCGTCTTTAAAAGGGGAATGGGGATTTGATGAAAATCATATTCCATATCCTTATGAATAAGTTTGGTGAAATGATATGATGAAAAATAAAAAAATATGGATAAGCGTAGGCGTTATTCTTTTGGTAGGAATTATATTAGCAATTGTTTTACCATTAACCCTAGGCAATTCTAAAAAAATAAAATATAATATTTCTTTTGACTCACAAACTGTTGTTTATGATGGCGAGCTTCATTATTTAGAGGTGGTAGGAGATATTCCTCAGGAATATGAAGTGGTATATGATAATAATGGTCATAAAGATGTAGGAATATATGAAGTTAAAGCAACTATAAAGAAGCAGGAAAGCATAGTTGAAGAATTATCTGCTAGCTTAACTATTATTAAGGCGAAAATATCAAATATTTCCTTGAATGATTTGACAGTTCCCTATGATGAGCAAGAGCATTTCTTATCCATTTCTGGAGATTTACCAGAGGATGTTGTAGTAAGCTATGAAAATAATGGTAAAGTCAATGCGGGTACTTATGAAGTTGTTGCTCACTTTAGTGAATCTAAAAATTATGAGCCTTTAGGTGATTTAAAAGCCATCCTAACTATAGAACAAGTTGATTTGGATTTAGAGTCTATATCTTTTACAGATAAAGAATTTACTTATGATGGTATTTTAAAAGAGTTAAAAGTAGATGGTAACCTTCCTAAAGGAATTATAGCAAAATATGAGAATAATGCTCAAATTGACGCAGGTATTTATGAAGCAAAGGTAATATTTGAGGATACGTTGGGGAATTATAAGAGCTTAGGAGAAAAGAAAGCTAAGCTTATCATAAATAAAGCCACATATGATATGTCAAATGTCTTATTTCAGACATTAGAGGTTATCTATGATGGAAATGTTCATTCGATTTTAGTTGAGGGTGAGCTTCCTGAGGGAGTTCGAATTCTTAAATATACAGATAATGAAAAAGTGAATGCTGGTACTTATTTGGCTATAGTTGAGTTTGTTAGTGATAATGTTAATTATAATCCTGTAGAGCGAATGGAAGCGATGCTAACAATTAAGAAGGCAAGCTATGATATGTCCAAAGTAAAATTCGAGAATCAAACATTTATTTACGATGGCGAGCTTCATACACTGAGTATTGAGGGAGATCTACCAACTGGTGTAAAGGTGAACTATTCATTAAATCATTTAAAGGATGTTGGGCAGCTTCTTGTCACAGCTAGCTTTACTATTCCTGATGAACAAAACTATGAGCCTATTCCTTCAAAGCAAGCTTATTTAACAATTGTACCAGAAACTTTATCAGTTTCATTAGCCAATCAAACTTTTCCTTATGATGGAAAACAGCACTTCTTAGAATTAGAGGGGGATTTGCCTCTTGGTGTAGTTGCTCAGTGGGAGAATAATGGTCAGATTGAGATAGGAAGCTATGAGGTTACTGTGTCCTTTAACATAGAAGCGTATGCTTCTCTTACAGCAACTCTAACAATTGTAACAGCAGATATTGATATGTCTAATATTTATTTTTATGGGCAGTCTTTTGTTTATGATGGGCAGCCTCATACTATAGAAATAACTGGAGAATTACCAGAACTGGTGAAGGTTAGCTATATTAACAATACAAGAACTGAGCCAGGAAGGCAAACTGCAATCGCTGTATTTGAGGTATTAGATAAAAAGCATTATAATGAAATTCCGAATATGACTGCAGAATTAGTCATAATTGAAAATCAAATTGAAGGCATTACATTTCAGGATAAAACCTTTATTTATAATCAAACCTACCAAAGTATTTATGTTGAAGGTGACCTTCCAGAAGGAATTATAATTACCTACACGAATAATGGAAAGAAAAATGTTGGTGTATATGAGGTTACAGCTTCTTTTGAAGATACGACTGGAGTATATGGTCATCTTGATGATATGGTTGCAAAGATGACGATTCTTCCTGCTCGCTTTGCTCAAAATGGGGTTTTGTTTTTAGACAAGCAATTTACCTATGATGGAAAAGTCCATTCTGTGGAAATCTATTGTAATGATTTACCATCAGATATTATAGTGAAATATGAAAATAATAATCAAGTGGATGCAGGAACCTATAGGGTAAAAGTTTCATTCATAGATTTAGAAGAAAACTATTATCCAGTTCCGGATATGTATGCAACTTTAACGATTCATAAAAAGAAAGTTAATATGGACCATATTCGATTTGAAAATGAGGAATACGAATATGATGGCAACCCTCATAGCTTAGTGATTCATGGTGAGCTTCCAAGCGATGTACAAGTAGAATATAGTCCCAACACTTTAACTAAGCTTGGCAGAATTGAAGTCACAGTAACTTTTATTGTAGATGAAAAGAATTATGAACCTATTCCTTCTAGGACGGCTTTCTTAACAATTACAAAAGGAGAGCTTCCAGATATTTATTTAGTAGATAAAACAGTTACATATGATGGAAATGTTCATTCAGTAGAATTGAGTGGTATTTTGCCTTCTGGCGTATCCATCCATATGATTAATAATGATAAAACAGAAGCAGGTACCTATATTGTTACTGCAGAACTAAGTGACAGTGAAGGTTTCTATAATTCTTTAAAAGCAACCTTAACTATTTTAACAGCTGTATATGATGTCCAATTTAGTTTTTTAGATGAAACAGTTGTTTATGATGGTAATCCCCATACACTTACTATTACTGGGGATGTTCCAGAAGGGGTGCAGGTTGTATACAGCACCAATTCAAAAACTACAGCAGGAACATTAGTGGTAACAGCATCGTTTATAGGAAATCCAAACTATGAGCCTATACCTTTGATGACTGCCACACTAACAATACTAAAAAGAGAGATTACAGGAATTATCTTTGAGAGTGCGACCTATACCTATGATGGTAGACCTCATAGAGTAGATGTTATTGGCTTAGATGATTATCCTGTAGATATTTATTACTACAACAATAATAAGGTTGATGCAGGTGAATATGAAGTTTTAGCAAGCTTTATATTAAGGAATGATAATTATAGCATTGTTCCAAATATGACTGCTCAGCTGATTATTTCGCCAATTCCTTTAGGTGAAATTCATATTGATGAGCAATTCTATATTTTGGATGGAACTGAGCATTATTTTAATGTTGATTTAGATTTACCAGATGGTATTATAGTAAGATGCTTAAATGATGGTCAAATCTATGAAGGCACATATGAAATTACAGTGATTTTTGAAAGTGTTACTACAAATTACATTTTACCTGATCCAATTGTTACTCACATGACGATTCAAAGTGATGGAAGCTTCCATACATTGAAATTTCATTTATCAGAAACTCAAACAGAGCTGAGAGTTGTTGAGAATGGTAAATCTTTAGAAGACATCCCTTCACCATTACCTAGATTAGGATATGAAGGATATTATGATGAGGAATTTACTATGGTTAATTCTCCTATGGAGGTATATCCTAAGTATCGTCCTGCATTATTCCATATTTCCTTTAATGTAGAGGGTGTTGAAGATATTCCTGTATATTATTTAGACGAATATACTTTACCAACCCCTGTATTAGACGAATATGCATTTAAGAATTGGGCAGATTCTTCAGGAAATGTGGTAGAAGCTGGAACGTATTTATGGACAGAAAATATTCTTTTATACGCTGTATTCCAATGTAAAGTTGTGATTAAAAATCCTAATGAGCATGTTTATGAGGAATTGTATTTAGATAGTACAGAATGTATTTCTCCGGAATTCCCTTATAGCAGTTATTTTAAAGGCTTTTATTTGGATAAAGAGTATAATGAACCTTTTGATGCTTCTAAGCCTGTAGAAAGGAATTTGGAGCTATATGTGAAATATGAATATGATTTTAGCTTTGTTATAGAAGAAGAACAAGCAATTGTTGAAGAAATTCTTGACAAAACAAAGACAAAATATCTTTTCACAGAGCTTCTTTATGATTTATATCCTATAATATCCATTCCAGATGAGATTTTTTCAGGATGTAGTCAGGTTGAAGAAATTGGTTTGCCATATCTAGAATCAGATTTCGGCTGCCTTTTTGGAACTTTAGAATATGATAATAGCGTACTTGTTGAACAGCGTCAGGGAAGCTTCTATTTGCCTAATACTTTAAGAACAGTACGATTAGACATGGAAATTGTTCCTACCTTTGCATTTTTAAATTGTCAAATGATTGAGACACTTTATTTAGAAAATATTGAGATGATTGAAGGATATGCCTTCTCTAATTGTACAGGATTAGAAGAGATTCATATCCAAAACTGTAAAATTTTTGATGAATCCATTTTTAATGGATGTACAGGAATAAATATTGTTCATACAGATTCTATTTCCTCATGGATGAATTTAAGGTTTTATAATATTTTAGCTAATCCAATGTATTATGCCCAAGAAATTCTAGTTGATGGTACTTCGTTAGAGTACCTAGACTTAGATGAAGTAGAAGAAATAGCTGATTATCAATTCTATGGCTGGAATCAGATTGAGCAGGTTTATGCGTCAAATGTGCTTTCTATTGGAAATGAAGCCTTTATACAATGCTCAAGCCTTGATACAATCTGGTTATCAAGCCAATTAGAGGAAATCCATTTAGATGCCTTTGCAGGCTGTGAACAATTAAAAACTGTTTATTATGCTGGTACTTTAGAAAACTGGGCCCAAATAGCTTTTGAAAACCAATATTCGACTCCAATGGTGTATAATGCAACCTGCTACACAAAAATAAGTGGTGAGTATGGTATAGAAGAGGAACTTGATTTAGAAAATATTGAAAGCTTAATGGATTATCAGTACTATGGATTTAAGAATTTAAAAGTGATTTATGCACAGTCCATAGAAGAGTTAGGGATTATGTCCTTAGCAAATCTGGATTATTTAGAAAAAATATATATATCAAAGAAGCTTAATAACATTAAGAATAATGCCTTTATGGATACAATTGTTTCAAAGGTATATTATGAAGATGATGTCACAGATTGGTTAAATATTACGTTCGATAATCTTTATTCAACTCCACTTTGGAGCAACAGTGGGAATATTATTTTTGAAAAAACAGGTCTAGGTCTTGAGAATCTAATTCTCGATGAAACTGTTGGAAATGTCGACGCATTCCAATTCTTTGGATTTAGAGACTTGAAAAATGTGGAATTAAAGGGAGATATTACCTCTATAGGAAGAAGTGCATTTAGTGGATGTATTTCCTTAGAATCCTTTAGTTTTTCATCAAATGATCAAATGGTCATTATGGAAAATGCCTTTTTAAATTGTGAAATGCTCCAAAATGTTTACTATTCTAAGACGATGGAAGACTATACGAAAATTCAATTTGCAAATACTTATTCTAATCCTTTATGCTATAATGCACAGCTTTGGATCCAGGGGAGTGCTATAGAAGAGCTTGTTATTACGTCAAATCCAAAGCAATATCAATACTATGGCTTATCCTCCTTACGAAAGGTGACGCTTGGTGAGAATGTGAAGCAGATAGGTGCTTATGCTTTTGCAAGCTGTGATAATTTGGAAGAAATAGTAAATCTTGAACAAGTAGAGGTATTAGGCGTAAATGCGTTTGAAGGTGATTCAAGTCTTGTTGAATTATCCTTAAATTCTGTTCAAAATATTCCAAATTCATGTTTTATGAACTGTAGTAATCTTACTAAAATAAGTATTCCTAATGCAACTAAAATAGCAGATAATGCCTTTTTCGGTTGTAGTAAATTAACGGATATTTCTTTGGAAAGCATCCAAGAGATCGGAAAATCATCTTTTAAAGGATGTAGTAGCTTGGCGTCAATTCAGTTAAATAGTGCTACAAAAATAGGAAATGAGGCCTTCTTTAATTGCTATAATTTAGAAGAGGTAATGCTTTCTAATTCGCTAGAAAATATTGGCTATGCTGCCTTCTATGGCTGTTCAAATTTAGAGCAAATTATACTTCCTACAAGCATTAAAAAGATAGAAGGAAATGCCTTTGCAGATGCTTCTAAGCTTGTTATTTATGCATGTTTTGGTGCAAAACCGAGTGCATGGAGTTCAAGCTTTGGATATGGAACGTCGGCAATTTATTGGTATTCTAATGAATATAAAGAGGGAAATTATTGGCATTTCGGCACAAATAATCAACCAGAAATATGGTGAAATCGGCAGGGTTTATTCCCTGCCTTTCTTCAGCGCTTTTATGGAAAAATTAACACAAAAATATGGAAAAATTGTTAAAATTTGCAAAAAAAGAGTGACTTTTTGTTGAACATAGTTTTTTTGAAAATTTGCTGTAAATCACGCAATTTTCTCCTAAAATCATGCATTTTTTATAAAAAATATATATATTTATATATATTCTTCTTGTCGAATAGTTGAAATATGTATTGAAATATGATAAAATTAGATGAATTCGAGTATTTTACTTACGCGCGTATGTACATACACGCACTCGAAGTGATGAAAAAATAATTATGTTAATTTTACATATTTCGTTATAGAAATTATTCTAAGGAGGCTGTTCATTATGAAAGGATCTTCAAAAAATATTTTAAGAAAAGGAATAAAGCTGATTGGTTTGCTTGCTATGATATTGGCAATCGCCTTTATCATTCATAAGCCACTTCAAGAATCTACAGATTTTATAGACGAAGAAGAGTTTGTGCCTCAAGAGCAAACAGATAGAATAAATTTGGCAAGTACTGCTCCTAACAGCGTAACAGATACTGTTTCTAGCAGTTTGACAGATATTGTTTCTAATAGTGTGGAGTATATTGAGCCGTCATATTCTACAACTTCATATAGTATTAGCTATAGTGGAAATACTGATGGTGTGAATACAATCACGTTAAATTATATGTATTTTAATGCATCCCCTGGAGGAAACATTCAAATACCTTCCAATTATTATTCAGGTAATACAAATTATACAATAACACGGATTGCAACGAATTTCTATATTCGATATTCTTCATATTATTCATATTATCTTTATCCATCAGTGGTAAAATTGCCTGCCTCTATAAGACGTATTGAAAATAATGCGTTTGCACAAAGTTACTTTAATAATACTAAATTTGACTTATCATTGTGTACAAACTTAGAATACATTGGTACAAATGCCTTCTATACAACTTCTTCTGAAAATAATCGTAGTATTGTGCAAATAGCTGAATATATGCCAAATCTTACAGAAATTGGAGAGAATGCCTTTAGAAATGCATTTAAAGTGGAATATGATACAAACGATAGTATGAATATCATGAGCATCAAGCGTATTGGAAAGTATGCTTTTGGAAATGATACAAACACATCTTCAGGATATTCCTATACTGGTTTACGTGGTATCGTATTTGGAGATTCTTTGGAATATATGGGAGATTATGCTTTCTACAATAACGATGGTCTAGAAGATATAAATATTCCAGCAAGTTGTCAAGCAGTTGGCGCATATGCATTTGCTAGCTGTCAGAATATGATTACTGCAACGGTAAGAACACCGAAAATTGGTACAGCTGCCTTCAAAGATGATGCATCCTTGGTTTCTGTGCGTATAAGTGATTTGACAGAAGAAATTCCTGATTATTGCTTCCAAAGCTGCAACGCTTTGAGTACAGTCACATTATATCCAAGTTATGATGATATTTCCTTAAGTACTTCTTTAACGAGAATTGGTAAGAATGCATTTAGTAATACAAACTTAAATACATTTACCCTTCCTCAAAATGTTACAGAAATAGGAGATTATGCTTTTGCTGATTGTCGTGGTATGATCGCATTTGATTATTCTATAGCAGTAGAAAACATGAAGTTAGGAAATGGTATCTTACAAGGCTGTTCCAATATTGAAGAAATTGTAATTCCAGGAGATTTATTTGATTCCTGTGGTATTGATTTCTTACGAGATGCAACCTTGCTTTCTAAGGTTACTTTCTTAAAGCAAAATGTTTTAGAGCCAGGCTTCTTTGCAGGATGTGCAAATTTAACAACAATAATCTTTGCTGCAGAAGATCCTATTACTCGTATTCCTGATGAGTATTTTAGAGATTGTGTTAAATTAAGTGAATTATCTTTTGTTGATACCACTGGTACACATCATGGTGAATTATCAAGAACAATTGAATCAATTGGTGCATATGCATTCTACAACACTGCTTTTCCAGAAATTACAGTTTCTAATACTGTTGACAGTGTTGGAAATTATGCATTTGCCAATATGCAATTATTAACATATGCAAGTGTGAATTCAAAAGATATCAGCTATAGAATGTTCTATGGTTGTCCATATTTAGAGACTGTTTATATTGGCTCTAATGCTTCAAATGTAATTAAGAAAACAGAAGAGAACATAAGCTCATACGAATTTAATTATAGTACAAATGAGGAAACAATAATAAACAAGACGGTTCAAAAAAATGCCGCTTTTGCAAGTTGTATTCGTTTAAATAATCTTACTCTAGAGTGTCCAACCCTAGGTGCTTATATGTTCGATGGATGTCTAAGCTTAGAAGAAGTGGAATTAAAAGCGACAATTCGTAATGTAGAAACACATGCCTTTGCAAATTGTCAAGAATTAAGCAGTGTAACTTTACTTACTAGTGCATTAGGTGAATTTATGTTCGCAAATGATACTAAGTTAAAGAATATCACCTTAAATCCAAACACAACTACAATCCCAGCACATGCTTTCTATCGTTCAAACCTAGAATCAATTTCTATCCCATCCTCTGTTACTACAGTTGGAAATTTAGCATTTGCATATTCAATATCTTTACAGTATGCAGATTTGAATTCATGTCAAATGATTTCACCTTATATGTTCTTCAATTGTATTGCATTACAGGAAATTGAAATCCCTGCAAATGTTGGCGATAATGTTGGAGATTATGCTTTTGCTAATTGTACAAATTTAAAAAATGCAATTATTCATAATAGCAAGATTAGTAATTATATGTTCTATAATGACCCATTGCTTTGTGCGCCTTCTACAAGTCATCAGACTTTAGTTTTAGGAAGCAATATTCAAACGGTTGGTCAACGCGCTTTTTCAAAATCTGGTGTTACAAAGGTTGAGATAGCAGCAGATCAAATCAGTAATTATATGTTTGAGGATTGTTTAAGTCTTCAAGAACTTACTATTGGAATTGATGATGGTACTGGTTCATTTGATGCACCTTCTCAAATTGGTTCTTACGCATTTAAGGGATGTACTCATTTGAATAGTGTTACTTTAAACATTAGCAAAGTTGGTTCTCATATGTTTGATGGCTGTAATAGTCTTACTTATCTAGTCTTAGGAAAGCCTATGCAATTGATTGATGAATATGCATTCGCAAATTGTTCTAGTTTAGCAACTGTAAGTACTACAGACCTTACAAATTTAACTGAAATCAAACAATATGCATTCGCAAATTGTATTAAATTAAATTCTTTTGTAGTTCCTGATTCTGTTACGAAATTAGGCTTAGGTGTGTTTAGCAATTGTGCAAGCCTTAATACTATTACCATTCCTTTTGTTGGTGAAACATTAAATGCTGCAACCACAACTCAGACTGGTTCTACTAGTACAGTATTTGGCTGGATTTTCGGTTCAATAGCTTCAGATTCTTCTGCTAGAATTACCAGCTATTATTCAGATACTGGCAATGTTTCATATTATGTTCCAACAGGATTGAATAATGTTATCATTACCCAAGAAAAAATTGTTATTTATGGTTCATTCTATGGGTATACAATGATACAATCTATTAATATCCCACTCAATACAGAAATCATCCAATCAAAAGCTTTCTATGGATGCGAGGGATTAACAGACTTTGTTGTTCCATCTACAGTGAAGAATATTGGTACCGAAGTATTGGCTGAATGTATTGGATTGAGACAAGCTACATTAAATTGTAATATTATGGGAACAAAGATGTTCTTCAATTGTGTTAAACTACATACAGTTCACTTGAAAGAAGTTAAATATGTTTCAACCTCTGCATTCCAAGGCTGTGTAGCATTAGAAATAGTAGACTTGAATCAAGGCAATGGTAGCTTAGGCAATATTTGTACAACTATTTATGAAAAAGCCTTCTATGGATGTAGTAATCTTGTTACCCTTGAATTCCCATCTACGATAACACTTATCGATTCTATGGCATTTATGGATTGTGTGAAATTATCTTTTATCACATTACCAAGCAGTTTAACTACGTTAAAACAACAGGCATTTGCAAATTGTGATAGTTTAGTATCCATTGTAATCCCTCAGAATTTATCTGAATTAGAAGCATCAATCTTCGTTAATTGCGATAACATAAGATCTGTGTTATTTACGAATGAGATTGTTGGAGAACGTATGTTTGAGGGCTGTAATACTATTCAAACAATTGAATTACAAAGAATTAAAGAAATTAAAAAGTTTGCTTTTTCAAATTGTTCTAGTATAGAAGATTTAATTTTACCAAATACTTTAACAACTCTTGGTCAAGGTGCTTTTATGAATTGTGCATCTATAAAAGAACTTGTTGTGCCAGAATCTGTTGTTTCTGTTGATGCTAGTGTATTCCAAGGCTGTACTGATTTACTTTATGTAACACTTAAAAATACAAAAATGGGAACAAGTATGTTTGAAAACTGTACAAGCTTAAGAAATGTAGCTTTTGGAGCTCCAGAAACAGCTCCAGCTTATGCAATTTCTTCTAGAGCTTTCTATGGATGCTTTGAATTGCTATTCCCAGAATTGCCAAAAAATATTAATGAAATTGGAAGCTGGGCATTTGCTCAATGCTATAGAAATACAATTATTAATATTCCAAAGACGATTGGAACTATGGGAGTAGGTGTATTTTGGGATATTGATGTTGAGGAAGCTATCATACCATTCATAGGTATGAATCGTGAACCAGCATATCTTTCATATAGTGGTAATTATGGTTATTCAAGATATGTATTAGGTTGGATATTTGGTGCATCTAATCCTAGTTTGAATCCAACTATTGTGGCTAGTGGAACAAATTATACAACTCCATCTAAGGCTTATGAATGTAAAGTAAGCTATAATAATTCATATTCTTACTACTATAAGACAGAAGCTTGGTATTTACCTAAGTCTTTAACGAAGGTAACAGTGACAGATGCAAAAACTATACCATATTTTGCTTTCTGGTCAGCAGTAAATTTGACTGATATTGTAATAGAAGATACAGTAGAAATTATTCGTGAAAGTTCAATGTATAATTGTACAAGCTTAACAAATCTAGTAGTTCCATTCATAGGACTTGAACGTGGGGCTACAGGTGTTGCAAATACAAGTATTTTCTATGGTAGTTCTACGATTCGTTTCCATAAGAGCAGCATTGCATCATGGTTCTTGACAATGCCTGGTGGAAGCTATAGTTCTGTAGTTTATAATGACTATGATAAAACTTCACCAGTAACTACGGTAGTTACGAGTGAACTTTCTATGCCAGCTACGACAAATTATAGTCATCCAATTCGTTATCAAGTTCCACTTTCTTTAAAAAATGTTGTAATAAGAGATTCTAATAATAAGAATTCTAGTTCTAAAAATTCTATAGGATTAGGTGAAGCTGCATTTTATAATTGTTCAATGATAAAAAATGTTACTTTTGAAGGTCATTTAGTAGCAATTGGTAAGAATGCGTTCTATAATTCTGGCATTGATTTCATTGATATTCCTAGTACGGTTGGAACTGTTGGCGAAGGTGCTTTTTCAGGCATGAAGAGCTTAGAAAATGTTATTGTTCGTTCATCAAGTATTTCTTCAAAAATGTTTGAAGGCTCTACTGGATTAAAGAATGTTGAGATTTTAGGAACTAATGTTTCAGTTGGTTCTGCTGCATTTAGAAATTGTACATCTTTACTATCTGTTAACTTTAATCAATCTGTAATTAGTGTAGGAGAAGAAGCGTTCGCTGGATGTACGAAGTTAGAATCCTTATACATTAATAAGATTGGCTGTATATCAAATGGTGCGCTTCTTGCTGGATCTCACAATTTTGGATATTTATTCGGTAAGACTGCTGGTACAGGATTAGTTGCAAATACTACTCAGATTTCTGAAACAGAAACTGTAGTTAGATATTTACCACAAAATTTATCTGTATACTTTATTGGTAGCGAAATTCCTGCTTATGGTTTTGCTGGTGTTTCAAGTATTCAAATAATCGATTTAGCTGAAGGCTTAACAAAAATTGGTGATTATGCATTTAAAAATACTACAAATTTGAAGACTATTAGAATCCCATCATCCTTTAAAACGGATGGAACAACACCTGCTGGTGGAAAGAATATTTTCGAGAATTCTGGCTTAGTAACTGTTTATTTTGGTGAAGGAATTTCTAAAATATATGAGGGAATGTTTGCAGATTGTAGTGAACTTACAAATCTGATTTTCGAGTCAACAACTACTATATATGAATACCGCTATATTTCAAACAATATATTCGAAGAATATAAAAAGGTAGGTTATACAGGTCAATTTATTTCTACAAATCGCTTAATTTGTGGTGGTAGAGATTTGACTGTAGGTACTGCAGATGACATTGAAAATATTATAATTGGTGGAGATTCCAAGTATTATCTTGATAATCAAGACGGTACTTATTATGCATATGGTAAGGATACTTTGTTAGGAACATCTGATGATGTCTTAATTGGTATGGGTAATGACCAAGTATTAGGTAGCGATGATGACTTCGTTATCGTAGAATTTGGTGGTAAAAAATATAAAGATTTCTTTGATAATACCTATTGTACTATTACTATTGTAGAAGCAGAAGATGGACAATGGAATTATGCATTTGGAATGACAAGATATACAAGAATAAATAATGCTTTTGTTGAAATTATTTTAGATGAAAAAGACCAAGCTTACATTGCTGTTCAAGATGATCAATATATTCTTTACCGTAGTACAGGCAAGGATGGAATCATTGGTACAGAAGATGACCGAATTGTTTTCTTAGGATTAACGGGTACAGAATATACTAACATAACTGATGCAATTATTTATGATAGTGTCTTTGTTTGGGATGGCAAATTATATTATGATTATAGAGATAATACTTATCAAGAAATTGTTGTTTCTTCTACAGATGCCAATGGCTTTAGATTAGAAGAAATCTTTGGTGCTGGTCCAGATGCAATCATTGGTACAGAAGATGATATCTCTAAGTATACATCTATAACTTTTGATAAGATTCAATCAGATGATTCTTTAGCGGATTATGGTAAATTATTATCTACTATCGATCAGAAGGCATTACAAGAATATACATACCAACGCATTATTACTGGCGATGATGGTACACATTACATTTATTTGCCTTGGGCTTCTTATTTGAATGAGCCTTCTTATTTAGGCTGTGGTAGAGATGGTCTATTAGGTACTGACGATGATATTTTAGGCGCTACAACAAACTTTAATATTGTTGTTGAAACTCCTAAACCAGAAGAAGAAATTATCATTCCAGTTGTAAATACGACAACCTATAGAGTTTATGAATATAGAAGATATGAAGATAACGTTATGGCAAATACAGTTAAAATAATAGAAGAAGAAGCCTTCATTAACTGTACGAGCTTAACAAATTTAGTTCTTTCTGCACAATTGGTTGAAATTCATGACAAGGCATTCTTTAATAGTGGCTTAGAAGAAATAACAGTTCCTTCTTCAGTAGAATTCCTTGGTAGACATGTATTTGCTGAAAATAAGAGTTTAGTAAATGCAGTCATTATGTGTGAAGTCATTGGAGAATATATGTTTAGTAAGGATGAAAAACTTGCAAAAGCTTCTATCGCATATAATACAAGAGAAATAAGTAAAGGTGCATTTTATGAATGTAAGTCTTTAAGAATCATTACTTTCCATTCTAATTTCATTCAAGATATTCATTATGAATTGCCAGATGGATATTTCCCTGATGGAAGTGAGCCTTCTAATGGATCACCTGATGAACCAGAGGATCCTCTGCCGGGTGAGGACTATGTTACATTCTTAGTTCGTAGAGCTCAAAGCAGTGCTGTAACTGTTGAAAATGGATTAGATAATAAGGAAGGTACTGCAGACGATTACTATAGCTATGGTAATTATTATAAACTAATTGGTATTGACTTAGTTGCTCAAACAATGGATGATATTGTTGTATTAATTTATGATGGCGCATATTATGAAGTAGTAGGTTATCAAAATTTAAATAAAACAATTAACCTATATCGAAAAGTGACTTATTCTGCAGGAACAAATTCATTTATTTTTGGTGATTATTTCTTAGGAAATAGCAATGGTGAATTCTCTTTAGAAAATCAATCAGTAACATTAAATTTAATAGAGGATGCAAGTGGTAATTATTCCTATAAAGTGGGTAATTTAGTATATGATTATGGCCAAGATGGTAAGCTTGGTACTACAGATGATGTCATCACTATTACAATTGATCAAACGACCTATGTTGTAGTAGAAATTGAAGGATCATATTATACTGAACTTGCTACAAATGTTTATTATGAAGTAGATGTTGATTCCTTAACACTTAGACTTGTTTATTATGATGGTACAAGCTTTGTAGATACAATTGCATCTATTATGAATCAATACTATTTTGTAAATGAAAATCACACATTACAATTGATTTCTAATGGCTCTATTGAAGAAGATGTTTATATTTTAGATAATAACATTTTAGTTTCAGTAGAAGAAAAACAGCCTAATCAATTCTTTGAATTCTTAAGAGGTAACTTCTATCGTTTATGGCAATATTCCAATAATCAGTTTAGATCATCTATTGTTTGTGTAATGGATGAAGAGTTTGAAACTTTAGAAGATGCAGTATATTTAAGAGGAAATGATACATATGCTGTCTTCCTTGGAAATGCTTTATATCAGGTTCCAGGAGCTGATGGACTTTACGGTACAGATGATGATGAATATATCATCAATGATAATCCAACAGAAAATGTTGGTGGTCTAGTTTTCGTGTATCGTTCTGATGGAAAATACTATCATTATCATAATTTCAATATTTACTTTGTATTAGATTTAGATAATTATGTTTATAGCTATGTATGTGCTGGTCTAGATGAAGATCCAACTACTGAAAGTGATAACTTCACAAATGTTGTTATAGGAAATGACGGTAACTTCTATTTGAACAATGAAGACGGAACTTATTATACTGTAACTAACAGCAAATTAACTGGTACAGCTTCTGATACATTGGTTTGCCCTCAGGATGCTACAACTATTGGCAATCCAACAGATTATGTATTAAGAAAATATAATGAAGAATTCTATAGAGATTATTTAGATAATACCTTTGCAAAAGTTGATTTTGTAAAGCAAGGTAATTATTGGAAGGCTCAATTATCTGATGAACGTTTTGTAGGTACAAATACAGGTGCATTAGATCCTACAATTACACCAAGAATTACAGTGGAAAATAGAAATGGATTAGTGTATATCGATAATCATGATGGTACATTTACGTTATTAGGTAAAGATAATCTATTTAATACTGCTGATGATACACTTCATTTATTAATGGAAAATCAAGTTGCAGATGCAGATGATCCAAAGGTTGTTAAGGGATCTTACGTAAGTCAAGGTTCATCTGAAGAAGAAACGTATTATTACTTAGATATGGGTGATAATCATAACGTATATCGTAAGTATCAGATTTCTGGAACAGAAGGAAATTATGAATATACTGACTTAGGTTTAATTGCAGCTAACATTGATTTTAAACCAGGTAATGTAAATGATGTTACTGCTTTCTATAATGAAACTTTAAAAGCATACTATTATTTAGATTCTTCTAGTGCTAGAAGAGGCTATGGTGAAGATGGTATTCTATATGGTTCCGGAAAGAATCAAGATTCCAAATATGTCATGGCTGATGGAAACTATGTAGATGTTACAACAATCACATTAAATGGTGTGGCTAATCTATATCATATTAATGCGGATAATACATATACAAAATATATAGAATTAGATACACCTGTTGATGGAAATACGCATAGAGTAGACGGCTATGTTTGCTTAGGAAGTGACCGTGTTCTTCAAAGCACCGATTCTACTGATGTAGTAGAAGTCATTGTTAATGGTGAAGTGCTTCATTTCTTACATATAGCAGGAATGCCAACATATATTGCTGCTGGTGAAGATGGTTTACTAGGCTTTGGCGATGATGATATTTTATGTCATGTTGGAACTGGCGGAATAGAATTCACAGGTGAAGGCTCAGATGATATCCTTGATATCGTTGCTGGAAAAGAAGATGAATATTATTATAAGCATGTTGCAGGAAATATTTATCAACGTATTGAAAGTGGTGTATTAGGACGTTATGTTGCAGCTGGACTTGTTTCAGGTGAATACTGTGTTGGTACAGCAAAGGATTTAGTTCAAAATACAAATGATATTCAAAACATTACTACAGATTATGTAGAATTCGATTCAAATAACTATTTACTTGCTACAGCTGACGGAATAATTAGCTTTGAAGAAAGTCAAATGGTACATACTTCAAATATTAATGACCCAGCTACTTATGTACTTGTACATAATGGTAAGGATAATACTTATCATACTGCTGATGACTACATTGTAGTAGATGGCATAGCAACATTCGCACAACAAGATGGATTAATTGGATCAACAGATGATTTGACAAATGTTGTTTTAGGCTTAGACGAATTACCTTATGAATATGATTCTGTTAAGGATATTTATTATACCTATACTTTATCAGTAGATAGATTTGTTGAAGCCTTTGACGGAAATTCAAATCGTATCGCTCTATATTCTTCAAATGCTGTTGGCGATAGTGAGGATAAGACTTTAACTGCTCTAACTTTAAATGGCACAACTCAATATTATTTACAAAATAATTCTACAAGCTTTTATACATATGCAACAGGTACTATATTAGAATATTTAGTTCATGTTGGCTTGAACGATGACGGAACAGCTGCCTCATTAGGAAGTGTTTATAACTATGCAATGGTTGGCAATACTGCTCACTTTGTTGGTCTAGATTTAAGAATCGGTACAAGTGATGACTTGGTTGCGTTCTTAGGAGAAAATGATGAACGTCCATATACATATGTTGATTCTATAGATCATAACATTTATATTACATATGATTTAACAACTTATACAGAATTACCTTCCCCTACAGGCGGCAAGTATATCATTTCTGCAGGTAGTGACAGAAGAATCGGAACAGATGATGATATTGATACTGTTATTCAGGTATCTGGTCACTATTATTATACAGATATGGATGGCTTGTATTTCACATCACCTAATAATATATTAGGATATTCTGACATGAGAATGTATGTTGGCGCTGATGGTGAGATAGGTACAAAGGATGATTACTATAATGTTACTCGTTATCTACCTGGTAACCTTGGATACAAGGCAACCTTCGTTGGACCAGATGGCTATTATAGCGGTGGTGACGATTTAATTGCAGTTCTAGGTGTAAATCAATATGCTTACTATGCACTTACAGATGCAAAGAAGAATCAATACAATAACTTATATAGACGTTATAGTATGGATGAAATGTCTTATATCTCATTAGTTGGTGATACAATTTGTGGTGGTGCAAATTGTCGTCCTGGAGATTCTGATGATATTACAGAAACTAGTGGCAAATTGGTTCACGCACAAAATGGTGATTGGTATTTGACAGTTGAAGGTAGTACAAAAGAGTATTTGAATAAGAGCTTTGATGGTTTACTTGGTACTGCAGATGATAAACACATCTTTATTGGTGAGGATGCTGAGCTTGGTACTTATGACGATTATTATTGGATTTTAATTGATAATTTCAATCGTAAGGTATTCCCAGGTACAACACCTATATTAGACAGTGATACAGATGAAGTAAAAGAGTGGAAGAGATTCCATGGTGATGACGTATTCTTTACTGAAGATGATTATTATAGTGTTCCATCTGAACAAATTGTTGAGGTTGAAAACCAAACTCCTTATTCTCTAGAAAGTATTCAGGATTATGCATTCTATAATTGTGTTTCTTTAGAGCATTTACAATTATATTCTCCTGATGATTTCAATACTTATCAAAACTTAAATACTTTAGGTTCCTATGCTTTTGCTGGATGTACTTCTTTAAAAGAAATGATTTTCCCTTATACTCTACAAGGAGATAAATTGACATCAGCAGATGATACTGGATATGGTGAATATATATTTGAAGGCTGTACATCATTAGAGACTGTTACTTTCAATGAAACATATTTAAGCCATGCTACCTTTATTCCTAAAGGAATGTTTAAAGGATGTATCTCTCTATCTGAATTATACTTCTATGATTCCTTAACTAAGCTTGAAATGAATCATTTCTCACCTTATCTTGAGGAAATTAGAGAAGAAGCATTTATGAATACATGGGCTATGGATGAGGATGGCAAGCCAATTTCATCAGATCCAGAGATAGGAAGCGTTGTAATTGAAAAATCTACTCTTAAGGTTTTAGAGCACGCATTCTATAATTCAGACATTACTCATGTAACCTTTAAGGCTGAAGAACAGATTGAGTTTGGTTCTGAAGTATTTAAGAATTCTAAAATAGAATATGCAGAATTCAATTTTATAGAAACATTTGCTTATCGTATATTTGATGAGTGTATATATTTAAGCACAATCTATACACATGAAAATGGAGTAAAGCTTGAGAAAAATACTTTATCAAGTGATGTGAAAAACATTGAAGAGCAAGCATTCAGAGGAACAATTGCTCTAAAAGAACTTCATATAGATGATGAGATAGATTATATTGGTGATGAAGCATTTATAGGAACAGGATTAGAGTCTATTCGTATCCCTTCATCCCTATCAAAGGAAGATACAGAAGATCATTTAGGTGTATCTGTTTTTGAGAATGCAAAATCATTGACTTATGCAGAATTTGCTTATGGTACAGTAATCATTCGTGATAAATTATTTAAGAATTGTACTTCCTTATCAACTTTACAATTCTATGATTATGAAGGAAACCA
Source organism: uncultured Mollicutes bacterium (assembly GCA_947174685.1). Lineage (GTDB taxonomy): Bacteria > Bacillota_I > Bacilli_A > Acholeplasmatales > Anaeroplasmataceae > Pelethenecus. Next base: position 21,049 of record CAMWJY010000001.1, read on the forward strand.
AACAGGGGTCGCTGTTACAGCAAATGAGGGTATTTATGAGGTTGATTTCGTAGCTAAGGAAGATTATGTAACCTCTGGTACTGTTACGGCTCTACAATTAAATACTTTCGCAACAACTGTAACTACAGTGGAGCAATATGCTTTCTATAACTGTCCTTTAAATGGTATGATTGATGGATCCTATACAGATACTATTCATACAATCACATTTACAAACAGCTTGACAAATCTTGGTGATTATTGCTTTGCATATACTGATATTGAAAGTATTGCAATTCCTTCAAGCATAAAGCAAGAGAATATCGGTGATTGTGTATTTGCACATTGTAAAAAACTAAAAGATATTGTCTTTGAAAATGAAGGCCTTGGTAATCAAATGTTCTATGATTGTACAGGTCTTATCAGATTAGAGTTCCCAAGTGGAGTAACCTCTATTGGTGCTTACGCATTCCAAAATTGTACCGCTTTGGAGACTGTTATCATTCCTAAGGACGTACAATATATTGCAGAAGGTGCTTTTGCAAACTGTATAAAGATTTCACAGCTTACCTTACCATTTATTGGTTCTGAGCGTGGAAGTACAGGTGAAGAGGGATTATTTGGTTGGATTTTTGGTAGTAATCCAGTTGATACTATTGAGCCTACAAGACAATATTATTCTCAAACTGAATATAAGGATAACTATATCCCAGTTACAATTCAAAGAATCACAATTACTGATGAAACCTTAGTTAGCTATGGTGCTTTCTATAACTGTGTATTAGAGTATATTAAGCTCCCAGATTTACAGGACAAAGATGTAAATGCAGATAATGTTAGTCAATTGGTACGCATTGGCGATTATGCATTCTATAATTGTCCAAATCTAGATACTGCATTAATTCCTACTCAAATTACTGCTATCGGTAATTATGCCTTTGCATACTGTGTGAATGTAGAAAACCTAGCGCTTCCAGCAGGCTTAAAGGAATTAGGTAATTATTCTTTCTATCATTGTGAATCTTTACCTACTATTACAGTTCCATCCTCTGTTTCATCTAGTTTGATTGGTACACATGTATTTGCATACTGTACATCAATTCATACTTTATATTTGGAAAATGATTCATTGGGTGCTAAGATGTTTAGTAACTGTATTAGCTTAGTTTCTGTTGTAATTCCTGTTGGAGTTACGACAATTGAAACAGCAACCTTTGAAAATTGTACAAGTTTAAAATATGTTGCTATTCCAGAAACTGTAACTGAAATTAACGAAGCAGCCTTTAAGCAATGTGCTTCATTAGAGGTTTTAATCTTACCATTCATTGGATCTGAACGAGGAAATTCTGGTACGCCTCAATCCTTATTTGGATGGGTATTTGGTACTACTGGTTCAGCAGCTGATTCCTTTGATGGTGCACAAACAGTAAATCAGGTTTATGCTGCATCTAAATCTAGAAATGTCTTAGTACCAAGCACATTAAAAGAAGTATATATTACAGATGAAACTGTGATTGGTTATGGCGCATTCTCTAACTTCTATATGTTAAAGAAAATCGTTATCTCTCAAGACTTAAAATTCTATGGAGATGATGAGAATCATACATTTAGTTTTGATTTACAGCGTGATGAAGATGAAAATGTAATTGGTGTAACACTTCCACTACAGGATGCTACCTTATATAATGGTATGTATATATATAAGGATAATACATATACTATGCCAAATCAGGCTACACCTTTAGATGAAGAAGAATCATTGAGTACAATGATTGATTTCTATAGCTTATATGTTGATACAAATATTGCACATATTTATCCTTATGCATTCTCTAATAATAATGGATTGACTAATGCTTTCTTAGGCGTTACAAATATAGCAGATTCTAGTTATGCATTTAATGATTGTTCTAAATTAGAGTATTGTTATATGCCTGATGCTACAGGTACCCAAGCAGATAATATGTTTGCTTATTGTACAGGATTAAAGCGTGTTATCATCCCAGATACAATTAATATCTTAGGTGAAGCTGCATATCGTTGGTGTTTGAATATTGAATACTTCCAAGTACCTTATCTTGGTCGTGATGGCGGTACGCTTATTGATGGTAAGAGATTCCAGCAAACAATAGGCTATCACTTTGCTCCAGATGAGACTTATAGAGGAAGTGAATCTACTTATTATAATAGAAATATTTCTTCTTATTGTGGTGGTAATTTCACCTATGATCCTACCGCTCCAGATTATAATTCTTATTATGGAAGAACTTCTATACGTTATGTGCCTAGAAGCTTTAAGCTAGTAGTCACTTTAGATACACGTCTAACTTATTCTAGTTTAGCACAAATGGGCACTGCATTAACTGAAGTATATTTCTCTGATCAATTAACATATATAGAGTCTAATTTCTTTACTAGTACACCTGATGTAAAGAGACTTGGTGTATGGGATTCTACTAATTATCATATTAATGAAATTCCAGAAGGCCAAGCAAGATTTACGGATAATTTATTAACTATTGCAGCTCAAGGCTTTGCTGGTTGGCATGGTCTAAAGGATATTGTAGTACCAAATAGTGTACAAATGATTGGTACAGATGCATTTGTTAATACAGGTCTTGTGAAGATGGTTTTACCATTTGTTGGTGTAAGTAGACCTCAGGATCTTTCAAAATATCCTACAGGAAATTTAGGATTAAATGCTACTTTTGGTTGGTATTTTAATGAAGATGATAACAATTATAGCGTTCAAAATACTCGTTGGAATGCAACAAAGGTTACTTATCCAATTAACTCACAAAAGGTTTCTAGTTATAATCCAGATTCAGCAGTTTGGGTTCCTTCAACGTTAAGAACTGTAATCATTACAGATACAGATACAATTGCTGATGATGCCTTTAGAAATATGTCAATGATTCAAAGAATTGTCCTTCCATTTGGTCTAGATACAGAGGATGAGAATAAGCTAGGTATGCCACCAGTGTATGCCTCTGATGAAGCAGAGCTTTGTGATATCTCTGTAACCTCAATCGGTAATCATGCTTTTGATGGTACAGGCTTACTTGAAATGTATATTCCTGCAAGTGTTGATACAATAGGAGAGTATGCATTTAGTAATAATAAATCAATGACAAAGTTTGTATCTAATACAGATGCAATTAACAATTATATGTTCTATGGCTGTACTAGATTGTTTGATGTTGTATTAGATTATATTACAGTTATTCCAGATTATGCTTTCTATGAGTGCGATGCATTAGTATCTATCCATAATACAAGTGAGGATGATTGGAATATATTTGAGCATCAAATTACATACATTGGAGATTATGCTTTCTATGGCGCTGATCATTTCACTTACCCACTAACAGAAGCAGAAGCGAATACAACTTTAATTACTTCTATTGGCTGGTATGCTTTTGCCAATATTGCTGATATTGGTCAATCAGGCAGTGATATTGTAGTTCATTTACCTGTTGATTTGAATACACTAGGTGAAGGTGCATTCTATAACACACCTAATATCTCTGAATTCTATATGTATGATAAGGTTACATCTATGCCTTATGAACATACATATACGGCAGCTTCAACAGAATATAAAGGTATTTTGGAGAATGTTGCTCACTTGAGAATATTCAAGAGTGAGAGTGCAATCATTATGGAAAGAATGAACATGAATGATGCAAAGCTTGAAACATTATATATTCCTTATGTAGAAAATATAAAGGCTTATGCATTCTATGGAAATACTTCCTTAAAAGATGCAACAATTTCTTCTGCAAACATTATAGAAGATTATGCATTCTATCATAATACATCTTTAAGAGACTTTGCCACTGGCGCTTATATTGGTGGTTCCTTTGATGCTACAACTACGGTGTTTGATACATTAATTACATCTATTGGTAATTATGCATTTGATGGAGATACAGTATTAGTTTATCCATTTAAGAATCCTTTAAATGATGCAATCGTGATTACATCCATTGGAAATTATGCATTCAGAGATTGTAAGTTTATGGGTGGTTCTAAAGAAGTGTCTACAACTGTAGGAGAAGATACAGTTATTTCTACTCAAGCACTTGGAAAGGCAGATGTTGTCTTACCTAAAACATTGACAACATTAGGTGAAAATGCGTTCTTAAATGATACGAATATTCGTTCATTAGTAACTCCAGAAGGATTAGTTACAATTGGTGATTATGCATTTAGAAATTGTACCGATTTACAGGAAATCACTATGCTTGGTGAAATTTCTGGTGCTGGTATGTTTAGAGGGGATACTGCGCTTAAAAATGAAGATGGAACTAAGATTCATATAGAAAAATTGACAATAATAGCAAGAGAAATGTTTGCTGAATGTATCAATTTGAAAAATATTTACTTGCCAAAGCAAGATGTTGAGACGAATGCTTTAGGTCTAAAAACTATTGGTGATTTTGCATTCTTTGATACACGTGCTGTAGTAAATGATTTTGGTACTGATGAGTATCATGAAACAATTTATGTTCCTAATACGGTACAAACCATTGGTTCATTTGCATTCTATAATAATCAGGCTATTAAAAATATCTATATTGAAAAAGATTCATTATTGACGATGGGTGTTTCAACTTTTGCAAGTTGCTTTAGTCTAGAAACCTTAACTATCCCATTCATTGGCTATCGTCAAGGGGATGATACAACTTCCAATTATTTGTATTTCCCATACAATATTAATAGTGTTAATACTACTACAAAGGCTTATTCTACAACATATTATTATTATTCAACATTACATTTTAATTTCTATTTGTATGAATATGCTTACTATAATCCAGCAAATAATGCAAGAACATATAA
>CAMWJY010000002.1 GCA_947174685.1 uncultured Mollicutes bacterium
TAACCGCTGCAAATGAAGAGGCTCAAATCATTTATAAAAAAATTCCAAATTCTATTATGCGAGATATAGGTATTTGGATTGACGTAAAATAAGTTTTAATTCTATTCTTAAAATAAAAGAAAAAGCGATTCGAATTTGAATCGCTTTATTGTTTTATTTTAAAGTTTCACCAGAGGTAATGTGCTTTTCATTCACATTCTTAACATTTGGAGAAGAGAAGATTCTAACATTTCTTTCTACAACTAAGCCTTCAGGTAAAATTAATTTTTTACCAATTACATTGATACCACAGGATAAAATCTTTGGTTTATCCTTATTTGGCTGATAATCCTTACCAGTACCGATAACAGAATAATCTCCAACTACAGTTTCCTTATCAATGATTGTATTTTCAATACGACAATTCTTGCCGATGACAACATCATTTAAGATAACAGAATCTTTAATGACGGAGCCTTCTCCAACCTTTACACCTGGAGAAATAACAGAATGGTTAATTGTACCATCAATTTGACAACCATTTGAAATTAAGGATCTCTTAATGTCAGCATTTTGTCCTAGCTTAACTGGTGGAAGATCCTCACTCTTTGTATAAATCTTCCAAGAAGGATCATATAAATCAAGAGCAGTATCTTCAATTAATTCTAGATTTGTTTCTAGATAAGAATCATAAGTACCTACGTCCTTCCAGTAATCATAATATTCATAGGCATAAACCTTACCATCCTTAATCATATCAGGAATGATATGCTGACCGAAGTCTAAATCAACGATATCAGGATGTGCTTCAATTTGATCAATTAAAGCTTGAGTGGAGAATACATAAATACCCATAGAAGCTTTATTAGATTTAGGCTCTTTTGGTTTTTCAACAAACTTATTAATTTTTAAGTTTGTATCAGTTTCTAGAATACCAAAACGACTTGCTTCCTCTATAGGTACAATCTTAGCTGCTATAGTTAGGTCAGCACCTGTTTGTTTGTGTTGTTCAATCATCTTAGAGTAATCCATCTTATATACATGGTCACCAGATAGAATTAGAACATATTTAGATGCATAACGTTTAACGAATTCAAGGTTCTTACGAATAGCATCTGCAGTTCCTTCGTACCAAGAGTTGCTTGGCTGAAGAAGTGTTACAAATGAATCACGACGGTCTAAGTCCCAAGGCTTACCAACACCGATGTGTTCATTTAATGAAAGTGGTAGGTATTGTGTTAAGATACCAATTTGGAAAATACCAGAATTGCAGCAGTTTGATAGTGCGAAATCGATGATTCTGAATTTTCCTGCAAATGGAACTGCTGGCTTACTACGTTTTTCAGATAGGATATCCAAACGAGAACCACGTCCACCTGCTAAAATTAAAGCTAAAGTTTCCATTTTATTTCCCTCCTACTATAGCATAATTTTTTTGTATATATCTAAGTATTTTGCAGCAGAAGAGGACCAGCTATAATCCTTTTCCATTGCTTGTTTTACTAAGGTATTCCAAGCTTCTTTATTTTCATTATAGGTATTCAAGGCTAAGAACATAACATCCTTTAGTTCTATTGCATTGAAGTTGGCAAAGCTAAAGCCAGTACCCTCATTTGTAAATTCATTATAAGGCTCTACTGTATCCTTTAAACCACCTGTTTCACGTACAAGAGGAAGAGTACCATATCTCATTGCAATCATTTGTCCAAGCCCACAAGGCTCAAATTTAGATGGCATTAGGAAGATATCACAGCCAGCGTATATCTTTTGAGCAATTGGATCAGAATATCCAATATAGCATTTAAAACGATCAGGGTATCTTGCTTCCATAGAGCGGAAGAAGTCCTCATACATAGAATCTCCAGAGCCCATTAGAATAAACTTTGCATTGCTATAATTGATAACATCATCTAGGATAGGCATTAATAAATCAATACCCTTTTGATCTACTAATCTAGAAACTAGGCCGAATAGTGGAACATCCTCTGTGCCCAAACCAAATTCCTTTAATAATGCTTCTTTATTTGCTTTCTTACCAGCACTAGCATTTTTAATGGAATAGTTAGAATAAATATGTTTATCTGTTTCAGGGTTATATTTAACCACGTCTATACCATTAACTATTCCATAGAAATCAAAATAGCGTAATCCTAAGATATTATTTAAACGATATCCATAATAATCGGTTAATACTTCATTTTTGTAGGTTTCAGATACTGTAGTAACGATGTTAGATTCTAAAATACCTGCTTTCATAAAATTGATACAATTATCAAATTCTAAAGAAGAAGAATAAGGCATAAATAAAATGCGCATCATATCCATAGGGAAGTTTCCTTGATATTGAATATTATGTATACTATAAACTGTCTTAATTCGGTTATATTCTGGATAGAAATGATAGTTAGCTTTTAAAATATAAGGAATTAAACCTGTCTGCCAATCATTTAAATGAATCACATCAGGAAAGAAATCAATTACCTTAATTGCTTCAAGTATTGCAAAAGAGAAGAAAGCAAAACGTTCTCCATCATCGCCATAGCCATATAAGCCATCCCGATTAAAGTAGCGGTCACTATCTATAAAGTAGAATTCTACCCCCTCATGTTCTGCAGAAAATACACCAACATATTCCATTCTTTCTGCAATCTTCACATAAGCATAGCCTCGATAGTTAGCAATATTTTTTTCCTTTATTTTCTTATAGTAAGGCATAATGACTCTTGCATCACAGCCCTTTTCTTTTAATGCTTTTGGTAGAGCGCCTATTACATCTGCTAATCCACCAGTTTTAGCATAAGGAGCACTTTCACTAGCACAAAATAAAACTCTCATTAAATCACCTCAATGTACATTAAAAATATCACTACTTCCATTTTACCATAGGTAAAACGTTTTCTCAAGCGTTTTTCAAAAGAAAAAAATAAATAATTTATTCTTTTTTACTTGCGTATTATTGATAGTTTTGATATAATAAAATATGCGTATGTTCATAAACATTTAATTCTTAATTAAAGAAAGGATTTAATCTAATATGGCTAGAAGTATAAGAAGAAATAAAACAAAATTTGTATTACGTATAGAATTAATTATTTTGGTTCTTGTGTTAGTGGCAATGATAGTTACTACGGTATGTTTATCTATTCCATCTGCAAGTGAAAAGCGTTTGGAAGAATTCAATAATGCAATTACAGAATACAATACTGCAAACAGTACCTCATATGGAACCTTAACAGATGAAAGTGTTATTCGTAAGGCATCTTTAAAAAAGATATCATCAGAACTTAGTGATGCATCAAAGGGAACTGAAGAAAATCCTAGATACACTTATGTACTATATGGTAGCTTAGTAGATAGTACAATTCTTCAATATTTATCTACTATCGATAAAGAAGCACAACAGCGTGAGGTTAGAGTTGTATATTTATATTCATCTGAAAAAGTTGATAAGCAAGAGGATAAGGATGATATAGAATTCTTAGCAGACCTTGAAAAAGATGAGGATGTATTTAATGCTGATGTTTTAGAGGGTGTAGATGAGGTGGATTTATTAAAAACTCCCGCATTCTATGTATATAAGAATGGTGAATTGGTATTTAATTCCACTACAATAGTAGAAGATGGTTCCTATAATTGGGAGTTAATTATTAACAAAGCATTTTCAAAGTAAAAGCATAAAAAAGCTAAGGACTGAGATGAATCATCTCAGTTTTTATTACATTTAAGGAGAGTGAATCTTATGATAGAAGCAATTAAAGAAAAAATTAAACTGACTTTAGAAGAATATTATAAGGAAAAGCATAGTCAAGAAATCTCTATTGTAGTTGAAGAACCTAAAAATAGAGATTTAGGAGATATTTCTATTCCTATGTTTAGTGTGGTTAAGACATTAAGAAGACCTATGCCTGAAATTATTAGTGAGGCTATCCCAGTAATAAAGAGTGCTTCTAATGCCATTCTAACGATTACAAATGTGGGTGCATTTATCAATCTAACCATTGATAAGAAGCTCTTAGCTAAAGAGGTTTTATCTAGGGTTGTAGAAGAAAAGAATTCCTATGGTACATCTACCATTGGTAAGGGTGCAAATATCACTCTAGATTATTCAGCACCTAATATTGCAAAAAGCTTTTCTATAGGACATTTACGTTCTACAATGATTGGTAATTCTATTCGTTTGATTTTAAATAAGTGTGGATATCAAACCTATTCTATTAACTATCTTGGAGATTGGGGAACGCAGTTTGGTAAGATGATTGTAGCTTATAAGAAATGGGGAAATTATGATCAAATTCGTAAGGATCCAATTAATGAGCTTACAAGTCTTTATGTAAGATTTCATGAGGAAGCTCTTAAGGATGAAAAATTAGAGGATGAGGCAAGAGAAGCCTTCCGTAAAATGGAGCTTGCTGATCCAGAATATTTAGAGTTATGGCGCTGGATTAGAGAGGAATCCTTGAAGGAATCTGCTCAAATCTATGATCTTTTAGGCATTACCTTTGATTCCTATAATGGAGAGGCATTCTATAATGATAAAATGGATCCTATCGTAGATGAGCTTATTGCTAAGAATCTTTTAAAAGAAGATCAAGGTGCTCAAATCGTAGATTTGGGTGAGGAAATGCCACCAGCTTTAATTAAAAGAAGTGATGGAGGTTCCTTATACATTACCCGTGATTTAGCAGCAGTGTTCTATAGAAAAAAAGAATATCATTTTGATAATATTTTATATGTAGTTGGTAATGAACAAAAGCTTCATTTTAATCAGCTTAAAGCAGTTATCACGAAAATGGGCTATGATTTTGCCGATTCTATTGAACATATTAACTTTGGTTTATATTTAACTGATGGTAAGAAAATGTCTACTCGTAAGGGTGGTGTAGTTAAGCTTTATGATGTTCTTATGAAGGCTATTCAGCTAGCCTATGATTTAGTTTCTACTAAAAATCCAGATTTAAAGAATAAAGAAGACATTGCAAAGGCTGTTGGTATAGCTGCAATTGTGTTTGGAGATTTAAAGAATCACAGAAGCTTAGATATAGAATTTAATTTGGAACAGGCAGTAAAGTTTGAAGGACAAACAGGTCCATATCTTCAGTATACAGGCGTAAGAATTGCATCCATCTTAAAAAACAAGACCTTTGATGTAAATCAGTGTAATATAGAAGTATTTGAAAAGCCGCATTACTTTGAGCTTATAAAACAGATTTCCTTATTTAAGGCAACCATAGAACGTGCCGCAATAGAAAGAGCTCCAAGTGTAGTTGCCAAATATCTTTTAGGTCTTGCTCAAAGCTTTAATAAATTCTATTCTATAGAAAAAATTAATGTAGAGGATGAACAAGTTAGAAATTCTAATTTTGCCCTTGCTTTTGCTACTAGAACAGTTATTAATGAGGGTTTACGTCTATTAGGCATAGATTATGTCGATGAAATGTAAATATACACTTGAATTTTAGTGCCAAAATGGTGTACAATAATAACGCACGATAGTATTAGAGAACAAAAATGTTAGCTAGGGGCAATGTTAGTATGAGAATTGGTATCTTTACCGACCAGTTTTACCCATATATCAGTGGTGTGGTCACTTCAATAAAAATGTTATATGAAGGCTTAACCGACTTAGGACATGAGGTATATATTTTTTCAAGCTTAGATGAACAAAAGGTATTTACTTGTGATGAATTAAAGAATTTTAATTTTATTAATTTTCCTGGTAAGCCTTGGCCATTTAAGGACTTGAAGGACTATAGACGTACGAAGCATCCCAAGCGTTATTTAAAGCTGATTGCATCTTATAGATTAGATGTCATTCATACCCATACGGAATATAATGCCTCAAAAATGGCTAGAATGGCCAGCAAGCATTTAGGTATTCCTCTAGTATATACGTTACATACTCTTTATGAAGATTATTTAAAGTATGTTTCCCCATTCTTTGATAAGCATTTCCATAATATTATGTTTAAGGTTTTGGCAAAGAAGTTTATTGGATCTACCTCTAAAGCAGCAATGATTCAAATCGTGCCAACAAGAAAGGTTTTAAAGCTGACTCCAAGATACTTTATGAAGGGGGATATTCGTGTTGTTCCAACAGGTATAGAGCTTGAGCGTTTCTATGAGACGAACTTCACTGATGAAGAAAAAGAAGAATTGAAGCGTAAGCTCAATATACCAACAGATAAATTTGTCTTTGGATATATTGGAAGAACCTCTCCTGAAAAGGATATAAAAATAATTATGCATGCCTTTGCAAAATTGGAATATAAGGACAATGCAGTATTATTAATTGTTGGTGGAGGGCCACAATTTCAAGAGCTTCAAGAATATTCTAAGGTCTTAAGAATTGATGATAAGGTATATTTTACTAATTTTGTTGAAAATGAGGTTGTGCCTAAGTACTATCATATTTGTGACATATTTGTAAATGCTTCTAAGTCTGAAACTCAAGGCTTAACCTATATTGAATCTTTAGCATCCTCCTTACCATTACTTGTTCAAAAGGATGAATGTATTGAAGATGTTATAGAAAATTACTACAACGGAATATATTTTGATGGAGAAGAGGATTTGATTCTTAAGATGGAAGAAATTCAAAAGGCTCCAACGACTTTAAACAACATAAAGTCTAACACAAGAAAATCTTGTGAAAAGTATTCCAAAGAACACTATGCGGCAAACGTAGAAGCAATCTATCAAGCCGCCATAGATAAGTACAACCAAAAAAAAGGTAGGTAACTACCTTTATATACGGGGGAGTGATGAAATGGTAGACATAGTTGACTCAAAATCAACCGCCCTGAAAGCGTGTGGGTTCGACTCCCATCTCCCCTACCAGCTGAAATGAACTTACCCCCATTTATTGGACAAATATGTTACAATAAATGGAGGTATTTTTAATATCTAATTTTAATTAAACTAAAGAAGGAGCATACTTGTTTTCGTAGACTTTTATAATAGTTGTCCTTACCTTTTAAAATATAGGTGGAGGATATTATTAACATATGAAAACACCTTTAAAAGTTTCATTTGTTAAAAAATATAGGAGTAGGAGAAGAAATATGAAGGAAATGATTATTATACTTGCAAGCATAATTATCTTAACAGCAATTATACTATTTCTATGTAATTTTTTTGGATTGTTAAGCTTTTATCATCCAATGAAGAAGGCTAAAGAGAATCAAATTAGAATTGCATGTGTTGGTGATAGTATTACGTATGGTTGTATGATTAAAAATCGTTCAAAAAATAATTATCCAAAAATATTAAATAGTTTCCTTGGGCAAAAGTATTGTGTTAATAATTTTGGTTATACAAATAGAACTGCAATTAAAAGTGCTGACTATCCTTATGTGAAAGAAAAGCTTTATACTAAAAGCCTTGAGTTTAACCCTCATATAGTCTTTTTTCTTTTGGGGTCAAATGATTCTAAAGAAAAAAATTGGGATAAAGAAAAATTCATTAAAGATTATAAGGATATTATTGATAGCTACGTTAATCTTGTGACTTCTCCTAAAATCTATATCCTTTTAGCACCACCTGCATTTCAGGTGGGCAAAAAAGTTTTATATCAACTCAGAGGAGATGTTATTGAAAAAGAAATCAATACTGCAATAAAAGAAATCACAAAAGAAAAAAAACTAGAAGCTATTGATCTTTATGAAGTGTTTAAAAACAAACAGGAATTATTCGCAGATGGTGTTCATCCTAATGCTAAAGGAAGTAAATTATTAGCTCAAACAATTTATACAGTATTGAAAAATGATGGATATAATTAAGTCCAACTCTAAACTAAAATGTTAAGATGTTTCTAGACACAAAAAGTGTTTTTAAACATCTTTTTTTACAACCATTTTTTTAATAATTTATATACTTTAATGTATAAGAAAGAAAAAGCATCCTGTTTAGAATGCCAAATTCAGTTAAATATTTTTAGAAGCTTGTCCTAAAATTCTTATAACGAAATATATGGTGTAGCTATGCAAGCCTAATTTAGAGCATAAAAAAAACACCCAATAGATAATTATTACAACAAAATAAAATGAATCTGAGGGGTAACTCATTAATAGTATACCACAAAAAGATGTTTAATTAAAATAAACTTTTTGAAAGAAATTTCTATTCTTTTTTGAAAAACCATAAGAAATTTTAATAACTTTAGATTTTGTTGATTTCTAAATTCTTTATGATATAATTTCACCTAAAGTTAAATGAAACATAACAAGTTTAACTTAAAAAAATTTAATAAACAGAAAGGTAAAGTTATGGAAAAAGAATTAGTCTTAGAAGTAGAAGAAAGCCCAAAGAAGAAGTCGCAATGGATTTTGTTTGCAATTCAGCATATTTTGGCAATGCTAGTTGCGTGTATTACTGTTCCCCTGATTACAGGATTACCTATTGGTCCAACCTTGATTGCTGCAGGCTGTGGTACATTGATTTACATTTTTACTACAAAGCGCAAATCTCCTGTATTTTTAAGTAGCTCATTTGCTTACCTAGCACCAATGTCTACAGCTCTAACCTTAGGAGTTATAGATGATGGCACAATGAATTATTTGGCTGTTATGCTAGGTATGGTAATGGTTGGTATTGTCTATGTACTTATTGCCTTGATTATAAAAAAGATTGGAACTGGCTGGTTAAATAAATTATTACCACCAGTTGTCATTGGACCTATTATAATGGTGATTGGTTTAGGCTTAGCTGTTTCTGCAATTGGAAATATTACTGGTGGTACTGCTGGTATCTCTATTTTCTATTCTAATCATTTCGGTGAAGGCCTACCTTGGCAATATACCTTTATGTCTGTTGTCATTGCTTTATTCGCTTGTTTCCTAACTGCCTTTTGTGCAACCTCTAAAAGAAAGAATATCACTTTGATTCCTTTCGTTATTGGTATGGCAGGTGCTTATATCCTTGCTTGTATTTTGACAGGGATTGGTTATTTAGCAAAAGTAGATTGGTTAAAGATAGTTGATTTTACAGTGTTTAATAAGGATTGGAGTAATGTGGGCTCTTGGATTACAATTGATTTTGTATTTGTGAAGTCCTTTACTCAAAATGCTAGCTTTACAATCAAAACCGTTGGACAGGTTGCCTTATTGTTTATTCCTGTTGCTTTAGTAACGATTTGTGAGCATATTGGAGATCATAAGAATCTAGGAAATATCATTAATCGTGACTTACTAGATGGTGAGCCAGGTCTTACAAGAACCTTAATTGGCGATGGTGTAGCAACTGCAGTGTCTGGAGTATTATGTGGTGCTGCAAATACAACCTATGGAGAGAATGTTGCAGTTGTAGGAGTATCTAAGATTGCTTCTGTCTCTGTAATTATCTTAGCCGCAATTCTTTCCGTAGTATTGGGATTTTTTGCCCCGCTTACCACTCTATTACAAACGATTCCTGCTTGCATTACTGGTGGTGTTTCCTTAATCCTATATGGATTTATTGCATCTAGTGGAGTTAAGATGCTTGTTAAGAAAAAAATAGATTTTGGTCAAACGAGAAATATCGTAATTGCCTCTGTAATTCTTGTTGCTGGTATTGGAGGCTTATCCTTAGGCTTTGGAGGAGTTTTAGGTGGTAATATTATAACTATTTCTGCAACAGCTGTAGCAATGCTTTTAGGTATTATTATGAATTTAGTATTACCAAAGCTTAAAGAAGAAGTTTCTCCTACAAAAGAAGATACGACAGATACAAAATAGTTTGAGCCCTATAAGGGCTCTTTTCTCTTATGCCTTGTATTTTTTCTCTTAATTTGATAAAATAGATATAAGAATATGTCATAGGAGATTTTAATAATGAAGAAAATAGTTTTGATATGTTTATTATTATGTGGAATTCTATTTTCCTGTGGAGGAAACACAGAAAAGGAACAAATTCATTTTGATATAGCGGAGAATATCACTATCGAATTAGATGAATATAGTTCCTATTATAATTTTTCTGATAAAATTACAGCTTATAACAATGAAGAAAAAATAGCTTATCGAGATTTAAGCATTACCCTTTCTGAGGGCAGTAGTATAAGTTTAGGAGTACAGGATTTTATTGTATCCTATAAGCTGAATGGCAAAGAATATAAACAAACCTTTCAAGTGAAATTTATAGATAGCCATTCAACAATACTTGTTCATATGCTTAAAGATGTGAGAACCTTTAAAATTGAGAATGGAAAAAATTTAGATTCTTTAAACATTGTATCTTCAACAAATGACTATACTGTAACTGGCTTTTATAAAGATAAGAATTATACTGAAGTCTTTGATAAACTACAGCCTATTACACAGGATACAGAGGTTTATGCAAGAATGGAATATAATCTAAATTATACTTCACCACAGATTGAAACCTCAGAAATCGTTACGAATCTTGATACATATATTAATTATTTGGTTAATTCAACCTTTAGCTTTAGACCTGCTTGGAATCAGGAGGGCTTTAAAGGAAGATGGAATTATATTGATGGTGTATTTTTAAATTCAATTGTGAATTTATATTACGAAACGAATAATCCAAGGCTTAAGGATTTCTTTATAAATTATATCAATTACTATATTGATTATGATGGCAATTTTATAAATCCTGAAACTGGTGAAAAGACTGGTTATCGTTCTGGGGAATTAGATAGTGTTTGTGAAAGTAGAATTTTATTTGATGCTTACGATATGACGGGTGATGAAAGATATCTAAAGGCTATATCAAAAACCTATCAGGAATTAATGTCTATGCCGATTGCCGAAGGAACAACTAATTTTTCTCATAAGGTGTCCTATCCTAATCAAATTTGGTTGGATGGTATGTATATGTATGTACCATTCTTAGCTCGATATGCTAAGAGTGAAGGAGATAGGAATACTTTCTTAATGATTAAAATGCAATACGAATACATCAGACGAACAATGTTTGATGAAACCAAGAAATTATATTACCATGGACATGATACAACAAAATCTATTTTCTGGGCAGATCAAACCTCAGGAAATAGTAAGAGCTTTTGGCTTCGTTCGAATGGTTGGTTTATTGTTTCTTTAGTTGATGCTATAGAGTATTTCCCTGAAGGAGATAATAAAGAATACTTAAAAGCTTTACTTGTAGAAGCAGTAGAGGGAATTTTGCAATATAAGGATGCCAAAACAAATATGTTTTATCAATTAGTTGATAAAGGCCCAACTGCATATGTAGTTTCAAAAAATTATTTATCAGGCTTAAACAATACTGCTTATGGTACATCTGATGCTATTATACATAATTATTTAGAATCTTCCGGTTCCTCTATGGTTGCCTATACTCTATTAAAGGGTGCTAGATTGGGATATCTTAAGGCGGAATATCAGGATCTTGGTAAGGATATTTTTGAAGGAGTATATGGCTATAGCTATAAGGATGGCAGCTTAAATGATATTTGTATAACTGCTGGACTTGGTCCAGAATCAAATGAGATACGTGATGGATCTATAGAATATTACCTTGCTGAACCAGTAGGTAAGAACGATGCTAAGGGTGTAGGTCCATTTATTATGGCTTATTTAGAGTATGCTTCCTTAAAAGAACAGCTTCCTAAGTGGTATAATGTGACCTTTCATCGCTTTGACGGAAGCTATGAAGAAGCTGTTTATACAGGTAGACCACTTGATACCATAGTAAGTACAGAATTGATAGGTTATACTTTTGAAGGCTACTATTTTGATTCAGAATATAAAAATCCAGTACCTGAAGGATATCAGATCACAAAGGATGTTGATATTTATTTATATTTTAAGAAAATACCTACTGCATATGAGATTCTTTTGGATAGTGATTCAATTCTATTAAATGATGATTTTGATTCCTATGATTCAATAGATGCATTACCAGAATTTCAAGAATGGGGAACAAAAGGTATTTATTATCATATTAATGATAAGAATAACCCTGGAGTAGATAAAGAATTAAACCATATCCTATTAGGTGATGGAACAGCTTATTTATTTGATGATTCAGAATATGATGGTACCCAGCTAATCATAGACTCAGGAAGCATTACGAGTGGGTTAATAAAAGGATATATGGAAATAGAACTACAGCGTCCTGGCAATGGTTGGACATTCTTCCAAATGCATGGAACCAGAGCAGATGGAACATTTGGAGAAATCTTTGGAATTAGATTTCAAGATGGGGAATTAAAATATAGAATTAATAATGGTACTGCACAAGTTGCAGAGTCCTATATTTATCCACATAGTAGATGGTATACAATTGAGTATGAATATGATTTAAATCAAAAGAAATTAAGTGTTAAAGTAAATGATGCTTATATTGTAACTGACCTTTCTATGGAAACCGCAAGTAGCTTTGCTGGTATTAAGGTGGTTACATCAGATGGATGGGTGCATGATTCTGAGGGCAATCTTTTCCACTGGCTAGCGAAAGTAGACAATATTGTAATTGTAGTAGAAGAATAGATTAGAGGACATTGTTCCTCTTTTCTTTTTGCTTATTTTTTTATATAATATATAAGAGGTGTTGAGGATAATGAGTATTTCTTTAAAAGAGTATTTAAAGAATCCATGTGGAACACTATCTATTCCTTATTGGAAGAACAAAGTGATATCTATTCCTAATTCTATTGAGATTCTTCATCAAAATGAATTTCATCATCAATATAAAGAGTATCAAAGATATTTTAGATTGCTTCATCCATTAAAGGATTTAAAACCTATAATGAATGGTATTGAAACTATAAGCATATCAGAAGAACTTTTAAACTTACTAAATGTATGTTTTAAAAAAGAAAATATAGAACTGTCTTTTAAAGATTTATATAATATGCAGTCTCATCCCACATTCCAGCAAACTCTTTGGGTTGGAATAAGAAAAGAAGGAATGCTTATTGCCTGTGGCATTGCTGAGTATGATGAGGAATGTAGAGAGGGTACTATTGAATGGATTTGTGTATTGTCAAAGTTTCAAAAAGAAGGATATGGCACCAAAATAATTTCTTGTCTATTACAGCGTTTAAAGGAGCTTGGAGCTTTATTTGCAACAGTATCTGGCAGGGTAGACAATGTATCAAATCCAGAAAAATTCTATCGTTCATGTGGCTTTATAGGCTCTGATATATGGTACATATGTAACAAAAAGGAGGAAAAATGATGTATAGTCGAGAAGAATTGAAACAATGCTTAGAATGCAGGTGGAGAAAGAAGCAAATTAAATTAGATTTAATGCTTCTAGGAATTTTAGCAGCAGTTTTTTTGGTTTTTGGACTTTTTGAGTTGATTTTACATTTGGATGACTATAAAGATTATCCTGACTTGTTATGGATACTTCCTACAACTCTTGTTGGTTTTCTTTTGTTGATTTTTCTTTTTATTCTTCCTTGGATGATTTATACCTATACTGACTATAAGAAGGTTTTAAAGTTATCGGAACAAGCAGAGCTTTATGATGTTATTCTAGATCATCCAAGTACCTCTTGGGGCTATCGTGGGGCTGTATATTATACAGTTAGATTTCAAACTAATGATAGGGAGAATATAACTGCTGATACAAAACCTTTATGGTCCTCTCTTCCTGGGGTTTTCCCAATAGAAGAATACAATAATAAAAAGATTGAAATCCTGTATCATAAGGAAGAAAATAGAGTGATTGTTTTAGGCTTGAAGGATTGGAATAAGAATATAAATAAAAAATAAGGGAAGTATTCCCTTATAACGGAAAGTAGCTTAGCTTGGTAAAGCGCTAGCTTCGGGAGCTAGAGACCGTGGGTTCAAATCCCATCTTTCCGACCAGAAAAAGAAAAAGGAGGTTTTAGCAATGCTATTGACAATTACCTATGAAGGACATAACACACAGGACTTAGGCTATCTATTACACAAAAATCCATCTAGAGCACAGCAGTTTGATTTAAGCTATGGGAAAGCCTACGTATTTTATCCTGAAGTCAGTGATGAACGTACAACTGCCGCTTTGTTGCTAGACATTGATCCAATTGACCTTGCAAGAGGTAAGGTTGGCTCAACTGAAGGTGGGCTATTTGATTATGTGAATGATAGACCTTATGCTTCAACATCGTTTATGTGTTCTGCAATATCACGCGTTTTTGGTACTGCCATGAGTGGAAAATGTGAGAAGAGGCAAAAGCTTGCTGATACCCCTTTAAATTTGACTGTTCAAATCTTTTCTTTAAAGGATAATGGGAATAGCGATTTAGCAATTAAGCTTTTTGAACCTCTTGGTTATACTGTGACACTAGAACGTGCAGTACTAGATTCCAAATTCTTGGAATGGGGTAATTCGCCCTATATCAATTTAACATTAAAGGGAACGGTAAAGCTATCCACCCTTTTGAATCAGATTTTTGTATTAATTCCTGTATTTGATAAGCAGAAGCATTATTATATTTCTGAAGAGGAAATAAAGAAGCTTCTTACCCATGGAGAAGGATGGTTAGAAGCTCACCCTTATAAAGAGAAAATTGCAGAGCGATACTTTTCTGCAAGGAAAGACTATGTAAGAAAGGCCCTTGATATTTTACTTGCAGATGATCCTATTGAAGATTTAAATAGTGAAGAGGAAGCTTTACAAGAAGCGCGTACTCCTCTTAATGCAGTACGCTTAGAAGCAGTTAAGGATGTAGTACTTGCAAGTGGTGCAACAAGTGTAATCGATTTAGGCTGTGGAGAATGCCGGTTAACATCCCTATTACTTAGCGAACCACAAATAAAGAGGGTTACAGCTTGTGATGTTTCAGTAAGTGCTCTTGAAAAGGCAGCATTGCGTTTGAAGCTTGATAAGATGTCCGACTATAAGAGAAATAAATTGACCCTTATGCAAGCATCCCTTACCTACGCTGATAAACGCTTTGAAGGTTACGATTGTGCTTGTATTGTGGAAGTTATTGAGCATATAGAAGAGTCACGTATACCTGCTTTTGAGCGAGCTATATTTGAGTTTGCCTCACCACGCACTATAATTTTAACTACACCAAATAAAGAGTATAATGCTGTTTATGAGAATATGAAGAAAGATGCCTTACGTCATGGGGATCATCGCTTTGAGTGGACTCGTGCACAGTTTAAAGAGTGGACAGAACATATTTGCAAGAAATTTGGATACACTTGCGAAATAAGTGGAATAGGTGAAGTAGACGAACAGTTTGGTTCACCTACACAGATGGGAGTGTTTGTTAAAAATGGATAAGTTTATAATAGAAATACCTGAATTCTGTCTCGTTGCGATGGTAGGGGGAACCTCATCAGGCAAGAGCAGTTTCGCAAATAAATATTTTAAGCCTACAGAGGTATTATCTTCTGATTACTTTAGGTCAATGGTATGTGACAATGAAAATGATCAAAGTGTATCTGCAGATGCCTTTGATATGCTTTTTTATGCTGCAGCTAAACGCCTAAATCATCTGAAGCTTACAGTGATTGATGCTACAAATATTCAGCAAAGCTCAAGAAAGAAGATTATAGAGCTTGCGAAGGAACAGAATGTTCATACGGCTGCAATCGTATTAAATCTTCCCGAAGAAGTATTACAGATGCGGAATAAAGCACGTGCAAATCGGAATTTCCCAGAAAGAGTCATTCGTCAACACTGTATCGATGTTAAAAATAGTATAAAGCATTTAAAGCAGGAAGGCTTTCGTTTTGTGTATGTCATCAATTCGTTAGAACAGCTGGAAAATACACAAATAGTTCGTACGAAGCTATGGAGTGATAAAAAGTGCGAACACGGTCCATTTGATATTATAGGGGATATTCATGGCTGTTGTGATGAACTAGAGCTTTTATTAGACAAGCTTGGCTATGTAAAGAAAGACGGAGTATATTCCCATCCTGAGAATCGTAAGCTTGCATTTCTAGGAGATTTTTGTGATAGAGGCCCACGAAATATGGATGTGCTAAGACTGGTGATGGATACAGTAAAGGCCGGTAATGCCATTGCGGTACCAGGTAACCATGATGTTAAGCTTTTAAAATATTTGAAAGGTAAAAATATTTCTATGACACATGGTGCAGAAATTACTATTGCTGAAATCGAAGCAAAGGGGGAAGCCTTCAAAGCTGAAGTAGCACAATTTATAGATGGACTCATTAGCCATTATGTACTTGATGATGGTAAGCTTGTAATTTCTCATGCAGGTTTAAGACAAGAGTATATAGGAAGAACCTCTGGGCGTGTTCGTTCTTTCTGTCTTTATGGAGATACTACAGGGGAAATGGATAGCTATGGCTTGCCTGTTCGTCTAGACTGGGCTGCAGACTATCGTGGTAGAGCTACTATAGTCTATGGACATATTGCTGGAAGCGAGGTAAGAGCTTTAAACAATACCTACTGTATTGATACAGGCTGTGTGTATGGAGGTAAGCTTACAGCTTATCGCTATCCTGAAAAGGAACTGGTGAGTGTTGATGCATTTAAAGAGTATTACGAGTCAATAAAACCTTTAAATAATGATGCTGAAAGTAATATGGGTGATATGCTTACAGTAGGTGATTTCAATCGTAAGCTGCATATTACAACCCGGCTTATACCTGCCATAGATATTCACGAGAATAATGCTGCAGCAGCTTTAGAAATTATGTCACGCTTTGCTGCTGACCCACATTGGCTGATTTATTTACCACCGACAATGTCACCATGTGAAACAAGTAAGCTAGAGGATTATCTTGAGCATCCTTTACAAGCCTTTGAATACTATAGGAAGAATGGTATAAGAAACGTTGTCTGTGAGAAGAAGCATATGGGTTCAAGAGCGGTCATTGTGTTATGCAAGACTTTAGATGCTGCAAAATCACGATTTGGGATTGATGATGGGACAAGAGGCATTATCTATACCCGTACAGGTAGAAGATTCTTTGATCATTCTGATACTGAAAAACAGCTGTTAGACAGATTAGATAAAGTTCTTACAAAAACGAACTTTTGGAAGGACTTTAATACGGATTGGGTATGCCTAGATACAGAGCTTATGCCTTGGTCAGAAAAGGCACAGGGTTTACTTCGTTCTCAGTATGCACCTACAGGTTCAGCAGGTGTACAAAGTCTAAAAGCAGCTGTAGATGCGCTTTTGAAAACCTGCGAAAGAGAAAACAATGCCTTTGAAGTAAGCGAAAATACTTCTGGACAGAATGTTGATCCAAATCTGCTATTAAAAAGATATGAATCCAAATTAGATGATTTAGAAAAATATGTAAGAGCTTATCGTGAATACTGCTGGACAATAAAATCTATAGAAGATTATAGGATTGCTCCATTTCATATTCTTGCCTGTGAAGGAAAAGTATTTAGAGAAGAAAAACACATTTGGCATATGGAAAACATAAAGAAATATATGACAGGAATAGATCCTGTATTTATTGCAACTCCATATTTGTGTGTAGATACAGAGGATGAGGCAAGTGTTCAAAAAGGTGTAGAGTGGTGGTTAGATCTAACGGCTAACGGTGGTGAAGGCATGGTTGTAAAGCCTGAAACGTTTACTGCAAAGCAGGGGATAAACCTTTTACAGCCTGCAGTAAAATGTAGAGGAAGAGAATATTTACGTATTATCTATGGTGCAGAGTATCTTGAAAAGGAGCATTTAAATCGACTAAAGGTTCGTTCACTTAAACGAAAACGTATGCTTGCATTAAGGGAGTTTTCCTTAGGGGTAGAATCCTTAGAAAGATTTGTAAAAAATGAACCACTCTATAAAGTACACGAATGTGCATTTGGTGTACTAGCATTAGAAAGTGAACCAGTTGATCCTAGATTATAAAAGAATATGTAAGTAAGGAGTAGAATAATATGGGTTATATAATGGATTTAAGAAAAAAAGTAGGTCATGAAACTATAATTATGCCTGCTGCATGTGTCATCATTGGAGATGGAAAAGGTAACATTTTACTTCAGCAAAGAAGAGATGATGGGAAATGGGGGCATCATGGTGGAGCAGTTGAGGTAGATGAAAATACCTTGGATGCTGCCAAAAGAGAAATCAAAGAAGAACTCAATTTAGAGCTTGATGAAGTAGAATTATTAGGGGTATATTCAGGAAAGAAATATCATCATGCATATCCAAATGGAGATGAGGTATCTCCTATAGATATTGTTTATGTTTGTCACAAATTTCATGGGGATTTAAATAATACAGATGGTGAAGTAAAACAAGCTAAATGGTTCAATAAGGATAATATGCCTACAAATCTAAGTGAGAATCCTAAGGATGCCATAAGAGATTATTTTAAAAAATATTTTAATGTTTCTTTAAACATTTAAGGAAATAGAGGAATGCTTATATGACTGACGAAATCATGATGGACTTAAAGAAGGTACAATTTACTTCAAAAGAAATGATAATTAAAAAGAAGAAGGATAATTTTATTATCCCTTTAGATAATATCAAAGAAATGGAATATACAAAGAAAACTTTTTTAAATTATTTATTAATATTTGGTCTTTCTGTTTCTCCTGGATGGTTACAAATAAAATTTAAGAATAAAATTGAGAAAAGAAAGAGCTATTCTCTTAAAATTAAATATGAAGATTTGCAAAAGTTTCCAAAAGAAATATTTTCTACCATTGAAATTAACTAGAATCTTTTGTCATACTAATAGAATCTAAAGATTTCGAAAATCTCTTTACAAATATTATATTTTTGATATAATTAGATTAGGGAATGATGTTCTCCCTTGTATTTATTACTAAACCGCAAATGTTTGCTGATGACGTCTACATTACTTAGGAGTAGTGTAGCTTGTCATCAGTTTTTTGTTTTAAAGGAGAAGTGAAAGATATGATTTTGAGTCTTGGAATTATTTTATTAGGCGGGTTTATTATTGGGTATTTACTGAGTAAGATTAAAATCCCTGGATTAGTGGGAATGATTCTTTTTGGTCTTCTCATTGGTCCATATTGTTTGAACTGGATTGATGAAAGTATTTTAAATATAAGCGCCTACCTAAGGCAGATTGCATTAGTGATTATACTGACTCGTTCCGGATTGAATTTGGATTTCAAAAGCTTAAAGCAGATTGGACGTCCAGCAATATTTTTATGTTTTCTTCCTGCGACCTTTGAAATTGCAGGAGTAACACTAGCTAGTGTTTTTCTACTTCATCTATCTGTCTTTGAAAGCTTACTTTTGGGTTCTGTTTTGGCAGCAGTATCTCCTGCAGTTGTATCTCCTAGAATGATAGATTTGATAGAACATAAAATAGGAGAAGAACACCAGGTGCCAAAGCTGGTTCTTGCAGGAGCGAGTGTAGATGATATTTATGTAGTGGTTTTATTTTATTCCTTCTTAGGGTTAGTCCAAAATAATGTGTTAGATGTGAAAAGTATAGTGATGGTTCCTGTATCTATTATCTTAGGAATTCTTTTAGGAATTTTATTAGGATTCTTGTTATCCTTTGTTTTTAAGAAATTGAAAACAAATTTGATTACCAATGTAATAATTACTTTGGCTTTATCCTTTTTATGCATAGGATTAGAAAATAGTGTGAAGCAGTGGGTATCCATATCCTCTTTACTATCGATTATGGTAATGAGTATGGTACTATTATTCAAAAATGAAGAAAAAGCAAAGGAATTAAGTACAGGATATAATGCTTTATGGAAGGTTTTTGAAATTCTCCTTTTTGTCTTAGTAGGTGCTAGCATAGATTTTTCCTTTGCAGTTAAAAATGGTGGAATGGCTTTCCTAGTTTTACTGATAGGCTTAGGCTTTAGAAGTATAGGAGTATTCTTAAGTGTATTATGTACACCTCTAAGCTTTAAAGAAAAAATCTTTGTATTTATTTCCTATATCCCAAAAGCAACTGTTCAAGCCTCTATTGGAGGGATTGCTTTATCCTTAGGCTTAGCCTGTGGAAATATAATATTAACAGTTTCAGTTTTATCTATTTTAATTACAGCACCTATAGGGGATATATTAATTGATTCTTTAAAAAAAGTTCTTTTAAAGAAAAGAGAGGAAGAATTTAGTTTAGAATAAGTTTTTTTGTTTATTTAAAAAAAACTTGTCTAGAAGGGGAAGATGTGTTAAAATATTTTTATAAATATTTTCAAGTTATAGGGGAGTAGTTTGCTAGAAATAGTAGTTGGCCTACATCATGGGTTTCCCAGGTTCAACTTTAAAAAACGAGACTTATACTTATTATAGAGATATAATAGGTGTAAGTCTTTTATTTTTAGGAGGTA
>CAMWJY010000003.1 GCA_947174685.1 uncultured Mollicutes bacterium
TTGTTTATACTGATTTTTTTCTCATTTTATTGTCAAAATAACATTCAAACTAGGAATTTTTGCAATTTTCTTGCAATTTATTTAATAAATTTTGCAAATTATTTTTTTTTGTATAGCATTTTTTAATTAAAATTGATATAATAAGAAAGATATGAAAAAACAAATAGGGGGATTTGTCGAAGCATATAAATCTTATCAACGAAAAGGAGAAATTATGAAAAGCAGAATTGGAAAAATAGTATCTACATTATTGTTAACTATTTGTGCGATTGTTTTTTTGTTTGGTATAACTTCTTGTAAGAAGAAACAGCCAGAACCAGTTGGTCCTGGAATTGTAGATCCAGAAAAAGAATATTTCACAGTAACCATTGATTTGGGTGATGGTTCAGTTCCTTCAACAAGGCAAGTTGAAAAAGGACAAAAGCTAACGGATGTAGCAGAACCTACAAGACCTGGTTATACATTTAATGGGTGGAAAGCAAATGATGCTACATGGTCTATGGATGAAGCTATTAAAGCAAATATCACGATTGTAGCCCAGTGGACCCAAAATGTTGAACCAGGAAAAGAATATTGGACTGTTACAATTGATATGGATAATGGTTCAACACCTATAACACAAAAAGTAGAAAAAGGAAAGAATTTAACAGGCATTACTGAACCTGCAAAAGATGGCTATACATTTGCAGGCTGGGAAGCAAATGGTTCTACTTGGACAATGGATATGGCAATTACGGCAGATATTACGATTGTAGCCCAGTGGATTAAAGATGATGTTCCAGTTGTTAAATATACTGTCACATTTGATTCTTTAGGCGGTACAATGAGTGATCCTGAAAAAGTGGAAGTGGAAGAAGGAAAAATGGTTCCAGTTCCTGCTGCTCCAGTGAAGATTGGTGAAGAATTTATTGCTTGGCAAACTTCTAATGGTAGAAACTTTAATTTTTCAACTCCTATTACAGCAGATATTACCTTAAAGGCTTTGTATGATGTGGATCCTAAAACTTATACGATTTCTTTTAATTCAGAAGGTGGTAGTGCTGTTGAAAGCATTTCTGGTCTTAAGAGAAATGAAGTAGGAATAGCTCCAGAAAAACCAACCAAAGAAGGTTATGATTTTGTAGGGTGGTATTTGGATGGAAAATTATATGATTTTAATACTTTAGTTACAAAAAATATTACTTTGACTGCTTCTTGGGCTAAGGCTAAGGTTACAGTAAGCTTTGATACTGGCGATGGTGGTTCTAAGGTTCCTAACCAAGTCATAGAAGCTGGTACTAAGGCAATTAATCCTGGTGATCCAACAAAGACAGATGCAAGATTCCTTGGTTGGTATTATAATGATGCCTTATACGACTTCAATAATATTGTAAATTCTAATATAACTCTTACTGCAAAGTGGGAAAATACATATACTTTAACTTTCTTAAATCCAGATGCTTCTTATACTTGGCAGCAAGTGATTACAATAAAGATTAAAGAAAATACAGCACTTGGTGAGAATTTCAGCAATGCTATATTAGAGAATAGTAAAAATGAATTATCAGATTTAACTTCTCCAGATGCAGGCTTCAGTCATAATGGCTATTTTGTTTGGAATGGTTGGTATGTTGAGGGAAAAGATGAATTATTTGATCCAGCTGCACCAGTTCAAAGCAGTATGACTATTTATGCAAAATGGAATGAATATTATTATGTTAATTTCTCTAATTCAAATGAAGGTGAAATTGTTATTGCCAAAGGTGAAACAGTTGTAGATTATTATAAGGAATTAGGTGCAGAAATTCCAGCTCCTAATGATTCTTATGGTCACCCATTTGATATTTGGTCTTATAGTGGAGAGGAATTTGATTTTAATACTCCGATTGTTCAAAATATTGTTTTAACAGCTCGTTATAAATATTATGTATCATTTGAGTCTGTAGGTGGTTCTTCAGTAGAACAACAAGTGATTGGTTATGGTAAATATGCAGTTGAACCAGATAATCCAACAAAAGAGCATTACCATTTCTTAGGTTGGTATAATAGTGGTGCTCCATTTATTTTCGAAGCGAGCGCAATTACAGATGATATTACGATTACAGCTCGTTGGGTTTATGTGTTTGAAGGAAAAGGATTAGAAGACAATCCATACCTTTTATCAACTAAGAGTGATATTGAAAACTTAAGTGATTTATTAAGTAGAGATGCTCAAGATCCTATTACAGGAGTGATTTATAGAGAAGCTTTCTTTAAATTGACTGCAAATATTGATATGGAAGAGGCAACTATTGCTCCTTTAGCTCAATTTGCTGGTCAATTCGATGGTGCTGGTCATAGTATAAATGCCTTTAAGCTTCCAACATCAAATAATGCTAATGTTGGTTTCTTCCAAGAACTAAAATCACCAGCTGTAGTTAAGAATTTAAAATTATTAGATGTTAATGTAGTTGGAACTTATGCAGCAAATGCATCTATTGGTTTACTTGCAGGTAAAACAGATAGTGTAAGTATTACTGGTATTGAGGTTTCTGGTAATATTACATTAGAGGCTTCTAGAATGGAAAGAGCTGTCATTGGTGGTTTAATTGGTGAGGCTCATCAAACAACTGTTTATGCAACCATTGTAGAAGTAGAGATTCATGGTGGAAACATTGTTGGTGGTTTGGTAGGCTATGCAACAGATGAAACATCTTTATCTACAAACTATGTAACTGCTAATTCTAAACTACAATTATATAGAACTGGATATGCTGCTGGTTTAGTTGGTAGATTAGATGAAAACTCAAGTGTTTCAGATTCTTTAGCTTTAGCTAATATTTTAAATTCAACTTATACATCTGCATCCGATACACAGAAAAATGCATTCGGATTTGGTGATGGTTCTTTTGTAAACTGTCGAGCTGATGTGAATGATAAAGATTTAATTAGTTGGAATAGTGTTGACTGGAATGCAGATTTATCATTAAAGATTGTTCCAGATACACATGAACAAATTAAGGTTACTTTTGGTCAAATGGTAGATGATAAATTTGTAAAAACAGATGAACAACATTATGATTTTGGTTCAAAGGTAACTGATTTAGCTCCTCTTGAGGGTGAAGGCGGTACTGTATTTGTTGAGTATCGTTTGAATGGTTCAAGCTTTAATGAAAATGTAGCAGTTTATAGTGATATTACTTTAGTGGCTTATTATGGTTCTTATGAAGCTATGTTAGGCGAGTGGGGTAGAACGGAATGTGAATGGTTTACTCTTTCTGTTGATGAGGAAAGTAAAACAATTTCTGCAGAAGCTTCTATTTTCACAGATACATATGCTACAACAGGAAGCAACTTTACTGTAATTCCTCTTTACTATGATAGATCTGCTTATGAAACAATTCAATATGTAGAATATGACTCCTATGGATACTATAATTTAACTGGCTATTCATATGAAGGTGTTGTAATTTATTTAAAGAGACGTGCTGCAGTCATTGGTGGTAAAGAAGAAGAATATCGTGTTTATTTACAACGTATTGATGTAGGTGATTACGATAAAGCATTTATGCGTCTTGAAAGATTAGAATCAACTGGCTGGGATTTAATAATTGATTTAATGTATCCAAAGGCTAGTGACTATAGTGGTTATTATTTAAATGAAAATGATGATGTTTTATTTGTTAAAGCACCTTATATACCAAATTATAATAACTATAATCAATCTATCAGCTATAATGGTACATATCAAAGCTCACGTATTACGTATACACCATTCTTATTTATGGGTGTTGAGGGCTATGATGAAGTGATGTTAGGTATTACTACTAGTTATAATAGTGCAATTGGTGATTATATTGTTTTAGAATCAGGTCATTTAAGAGAGATTTATAATTATGAATTAAATGCTGCAACAAATGATGATTTCTATGAGTCATTTGAATTTATGAATGCTCGTTGGTATAGTGAGGATTTAGCTTATGATTATTTATGGGATAATTATATAAACTTCAATCCAAAAGATCCATATTACATTTATGAAGGAACAGTAGCTATGAATCATGTGGTTTCAGTAGATATTGCTTCTCAAACAATTACAGTAGATGGAGAAACCTATTCCTATGAAAAGAATAAGAATAGTGAGGGTGTAGATGTTTTATCTTATCAGGAAGGAAATAAGACTCACCTTTTATGGGCTGATTATGACATTTCTGGCTGGACGGGTATTACCTATTTCTTACATTATCAGTGTTTAGAGGAAAATCAAGATCCTGTTTCAGAAACATGGGTTAAATATACCGTTGCTACACATTATGATTGGGTAGAAGACAAACCTGAAGAAGGCGAAGAGGATTTAGGATTTGGAGATATCAAAGTTACTGAAATGACAGTAAAATTGGGTGATCATGATCCAGTTCCTTATGATTTTGTCATTCTTACTGATTGTGATGGTATTCCTGGTATGGAAGTCTTATCATTAACTTATTTAAGATTTGTAGTAGATGATGTAACATATTTCCTTCGTGAATACAAAAGCGTTGGATTCTTAAATCTTTATTATGAAGATCCAAATCATCCAAATCACTTATTAGATAAACGTTATACCAGCAGCTCATCTTTAGAATATTATCATATTGCTTATCAAGGCCAGTGGATTTCTAAAGATCAAACTGAACAAATTTCTATTGATATTAATGAAAAGAAAATTAATGGTTATGATTTTGAATATGAATGGTATACAGCTAATGATTATGACTATGATGTAATGGGCACATCAGCTAGATATTACAATCGCATTATGTCTTTTACAGATGGAGAAGATTTATATCAATTCAGAGTAACATTTATTCGTAAAGGTTATGGTTACCTATTTAAATATGATGCAGCTAAAGATCAATATGTTTTAGTAAAAGAATATTTTGGTAAATTTATGCTAGATGAATTAGTAGGAACTTGGAACTATTATGAGGCTACTAAGGTTAACGTTATAGAAGTTGAATATGATGGAATCTATTCTGTATATTATAATGGTGTTTTACAAAATGCATTCTTAACTTGGAATATATATAATGGTGTTCCAGTTCTTGCGTTTAAATTAGATGATGGTGAAAAGGTTGAATTGCTTCATTTAGTTAATTCAAGCGCATTTGGTTATGAACTCATGAGTGTATTAGATTATGATAGCTATGATGCAGTATATGATGATGCCGAAGAAGATATGGTATATGAATACACGAATAAATACTTGTATTTTAAGGATACAACGATTGCAGATGTTGTTAAAACAATGAGTGGTACATGGACAGATGGCTCTATTACTGTTACAGTTAAAAATGATGAATTAATTGTTACAGAACCTAACTTTGAACCAGTTACCTTATCTATAGCATATATCTATGATTTACCAAGTTCATTTATGGATCAATATGTTATAATAATGGTGGGCATAGATGCAGATGGCGTTGGAAGCTATTATGTATACTATTACAATTATTATGTATATTTTGAGCATTACATTGATGAAGAACATTATACAACAGGTTCATTAGTTAAACGTGATGATGTTATGTCATTTAGAGGAAGCTTTGTAAATGTTTCATTAACTGAAAGTCATAGCTTCTATTTTGATGGTCAAACACTTACACTTGATAATCATGAATATGATGTTGAATATTTGAGTTATGGATATGCAATGTTGAATGATGGTAGAATTGTTCCAGTATTAACATTTGATGATGTTTTAGATCTTGATGAAACAAATTTAACAGCTGTATTGCGTGCGTGTCAAATTTATTACATTGATGGAGTGATGGTAATTAGTATCACAGACTCATATGTAACATTAAGCGTATCAGCTGCTGGTATTTCCATTGATTCTTATGACAAAATTGATAACATTTTAGTTAATGAATTATTCTATAGCTCAGATGTTTTACAATATAATGGAGTTTATCAATTTAATGGAACACAAAATTTAGTTGTAAATGATGGCTATGTATATGTTGATGGAGTAAAGATTGAAGCAGATATTTTAGTTTTAGCAAACGGAAATATTCAATTATTATTTAATGTTGGTGAAGATACTTATTATGCTATGATTGGTATCAATGCATATGGAGAAAAGGTTTATCAAATCTTTAAGATGTCTCTTGCTAGTTAATTAAATAAGGTAATTATGGAGGGTAAGGCTTTACCTGCCCTCCTTAAAAAAGTGCAGTAGAAAATTTTGCGGAGGAAAAGAAAATGAAAAAAAGAAATTTAGCAGTATTGGGTATGGTTGCGGTTTCTGCTTTAGGTACAGCAGGATTAGCATCTTGTAAAGATAAGGGAAAAGATCCAGAACCAATAGTAAATGAAGTAGTAAAAAAATTAGTAGTTACAGGTACAAAATTAACAGTAACTGAAGAAGGAGCTAAGTCTTTAGATCTTAAGACATTATTCTCATTAAATTATGATGGCTCTGCAGTGGAAATCACTGATGATATGATTTCAGGTACTTTTGAGGCTAAAGAAGGTACTTATACAATTAAGCTAACTTATGAAGGTCAAACAGCAACAAGTACTGTTGTAGTTGTTAAAGATGATGGCAGTATTGTTACTCCAACAGTTAAAACTGTAGCACTTACAGGAACAAATATGACTCTTGCTGAGGCTGGTGCAGAAGCATTAGACCTTAAAACATTATTTAAGATTAAATTAAATAATGCTGATGTTGCAGTAACAGATGCAATGATTACAGGTGCTTTTGAAGCAAAAGAAGGTACTTATACAGTTACACTTACTTATGAAGGTCAAACAGCAACAAGCACTGTTATTGTTGTTAAAGATGATGGCAGTGTTGTTTCATCTAAAATTTTGAAGGTTACAGGAACAAACATGACTCTTACAGAGGACGCTGTTGATGCTTTAGATTTAAAGAGCTTATTTACTATTGAATTAAATGGTGCAGCTGTTGCAGTAACAAATGATATGATTACAGGAACTGTTGAAGCAGAAGAAGGTACTTATAAAGTTACACTTTCCTATGATGGTCAAACAGTTGAAAGTACTGTAGAGGTTGTAAAGAACTTTGTAGAGCTAAGAGCTAAAGACCAAGTGATTGAAGTTGGTAATGTAGATAGCTTAGAAGTAAGAGAATTATTCAGTATATTTGAAAATGGTGAATCAGTAAATGTTTTAAGAAGCATGATTGATGATGGTGGTTTAACAAATAAAGCTGGTACATATGATGTAGTATTAACTTACGGTGGTAAAACAATTACATGTGTTGTTAAGGTTGTTAATAATTATGATGTAAATATTTTAATTAATAGTGA
Source organism: uncultured Mollicutes bacterium (assembly GCA_947174685.1). Lineage (GTDB taxonomy): Bacteria > Bacillota_I > Bacilli_A > Acholeplasmatales > Anaeroplasmataceae > Pelethenecus. Next base: position 7,275 of record CAMWJY010000003.1, read on the forward strand.
GGCATTATTTGCACATAAAAATGATGATAATTTTGATTTGAAGAATGTATTTTCATTATATGTTGGTAGTGATGAGCAACCAATTACAGATGATATGATTACATCAGAGAAATTTGATATCACTCGTGCAGGTAAATATAATGTCCAATTTAACTTTGATAGATTTGGTTATTCATATCATTCTGAGGCGACTGTTACAGTGTTACCAGATGTAGAAATTGAAACTCCAAATGGGGATGTATTTGAAGTTGCAGGTGTTTATAAATCTAATGCAGTTTTCAAATTTAATGAGGTTTTCAAAGTTTATGTGGATGGTGTAGAGCTTCCATATGATGAGGAAAATTTAGATTGTGATATTGAATTTGTTAGTAATTTAGCTCAAACAGGTGAGTACGATGTAACTTATTCAGTAAATGTTTGTGGTGTTGTAACCTCTAAGACAATTCATTATAGTATATTAACTTATAATGTAACAATGGATACAACGGCTACTACTACATCATTTAATAAATCAAAATTAACTGAAGACTATAATGTTTTAGATTTCTTTAATATCAAGATTAATTCTAATAATGTTTCTTATTATAATTTCTTATTTGTAGATGCTTCTAAAGAAGATGAAACAGAAGTTCCAGAAGGTAAGACTAAAGTAGTATATACCCTTGATAATCCAATTGAGTATGGTACTGTTGGTACATATGATGTAACTATTAGCTTTGAATTAGAAGGAAATACTTATGAAAAGACTGTAGCAATTACAATTAAAGAGGATGTTGAAATCACTGAAAAATCATCTAAGGTAACTTCAGTTTTAACTGGTGTTGAATCATTTGATTATAAAACAATGTTCAATGTTAGAAAATTCAACCCAAATAATTCTTCTTGGAGTCCTTATGATACAATTACTGTTACAGATGACATGATTGATGCTTCAGGAGTTGATTTAAACACTCCAGGTACTTATGAAGTTAAGTGTACTTATGAAGAAGTAGAATATGTAGCCCAATTTGTAGTTGCAGATCCAGTTTATGTAGGTACTTATACAGCTATGGATGGTAGTGGTAAAACTTTGGAAATCAGAAATGATGGCGCAACATATACTGGTTCAAATGGATCAGTTTCTGGTACAATTTCTGTTACTGATGATGTATTGACAATTACTTTAGATAATTTATATGGTAGTGTTGCATGTAAATATGTTGATGGTCTTTTGACATTTGATCGGAACTATTCAAGTGTTTTAGCTTCTGAATGTGCAGTTTATGCAAAAGATCCAGAGGCATGGACAAAGAAAGAAGCAACTAACCTTATTAGCGCAAGTGATGGTTATAGAATTACTGAATTTACAAATACAGAAGATGATTCTATTAAGCATGTTTTCGTATTAGCATATGTTTATAATGAAATTTCAGATGAAGGAACAGCTATACCTAATGATTGTGAGGCAACTTATTATATCGATCCAAGTGTTACAGGAACATTATTTGAAGGTTCTGCAACAATAACTTTAGGAAGCGACAAAGTTAAATTTGTATTTGATAATGAAGGTGGCTTTACACTTGGTGATGCAACAGTAGTAGAAGGCGATGGCATGCAAGGTACTTATACAGGTGATCATGGTACACTTGAATTAGATGGTGCTGGTAAGCTTACCGTTACTGATTCTGAAGACATTGTACCTAACTATAGTGGTGTATCTTATAGTTTAATTTCAGGTAAATGTATTTTAACTTGGAGAGATTCAGGCTATAATACTCACAGATTAATAGTTGTTTTAGATAAAGAAGCTGGTACTTATGCGTTAGATACAGAAAATGATGGTTTTGCAAGAAAGTATCTTAATGGTTCTTATTGTTACATCGATTTCTTAGGCAATGGTATTGCATCAGCATATAGTGTGTTCAAATATGGTGATGTATGGTGTTCATATGTGGTAGAAGATCAAATTGTAACAGTTACTTATGGTGATCAAGTTATTACATTAGAAATGTCTAATGGAGAAAACACAATGAAGATTGTAGACGCTCCTGAAAACCTATATACAAGTAATAAGGTTTATAATGTTGCTGCAGGTGTTGCATATAATCATAAATTAACTGTTGTAAATCAGGTTTTAGAGGTTCCATGTGGTGGTTCTGCAGTTGCATCTGATGTATTCAAAATGGAATATACAGAAGATGGTAGCATTCAAGAACTTCCATTACAAGGAATTGTTGATTTCAGTGGTGTTGATTTTGATACAGTAGGTTATTATTCTGTAACATTACGCTATAGTGATAGTCATTTTAATTATGAAGCTTCAGCAATTATTCATGTTTATGAAGTTCCTTTTGCAGGTTATGCTGAAGTTGGTAAATATACCTTTGAAGATTACTATTCTAGCAGTTCTTATTTGGAATTAAATGCTGATGGTACAGCAGTATATTATGATTATAATGCAAAGAATTGTACTTGGTACATCGGAGATGATGGTCTAATCTATGTATCTAATGATAGCTATTCTTACAATGTATATTATCAAAATGATATGGTAATTTTATCTTACAATCATTATGGTACAATTAGATACACATATGGCTTTAAGAATAAAACATTTGTAAAACTTTATAGTAAAGATGATAAGAAGATTTATATTGTAAGAAATAGTGCTGGTGTATTAGAATATTATTTCTTAGATGGTGCCGAAGCTAAGGGTCAAGTGAATGCCTTATTTGCAGCAAAAGAACTTGCTGATGGTGTTGTTGTTCAATTGACTAATGGAGCAGGTGAAGAATTACTAGAAGCTAAAATTTCTGGTACAAGTTCATTTATTTATGCAGGACCTGAAAAGGGTACTTATTCAACAACAGATAGTTCAATTAAACTAGTATTAGATGGTTTTGGTAATGCAACTTACAATTCAGTAGCAGGTACTTATGTAGCATATAAAGATTATTATAAGATTACTCTTCCAACAGAAGAAATTTATGTATCTTTAGATGTTGAAAATGATACTTATGTTGTTGAAGATAATAGTGTTGTTTTAGCTGGTTTAAGTAAGGAATATGCTACAGAAGTTGAAATGAAAGAAAATACTCATTTAATTTCTGCAGTAGATCAAGTAAATTGGTTCAAGTTTACTACTGGTCATGGTGGATTACATACACTTTCTTCCGCTACTACAGCTTATCTATATGATAAGGCATGGTTGTATGATGAAGATGACAATGAGATAGCTTCCTTTACAACCACATATTCAAAATTTAAAATAGAGGCTGAATTGAATGCTAATACAACATATTGGCTAAAAGTAGAATTGAGTTCTACAAAATCAGATCCAGTAGCAGATTATTATCTAAGTATCAAAGCTCCAGTTGAAGGTGCAGAAAAAGGTCTATATACTGGTGAAAAAGGTAGTCTTGATTTAGATGGCTTTGGTGTTGTCACTTGTAATAGTGTTGTAGGATCTTATACGATTTTCGGAGAATATATTCAAATTAATTTAGGAGAAGAAAGCTTCTTTATTGTATTAGACGACAATACATATAATGTAGAAGAGCCAGTTTACATATTGGATACTTCTTCAGAATTTACTTTTGTTTTAGATGATAGTACCAATGAATGGAAATCTAATAATCAGAGTCAAAACTCTTCAACTGCTGTATTAAAACTTACGGCTGGTAAAAATTGTACTGTTTCATTTAAGTTTAAAGTTAGTACAGAAAGCAATTATGACAAATGTTATATCAAGGTTAATGGAACTGCTATAGCAGATTGTGACGCTAAATCTGGTGTTGTTGATTATAGTGATACTGCTATCGTAATTACTTTAAGTGCTGGTGATGTTGTTACTTTTGAATATGCTAAAGATAGTAGTACAAATAAAAATGATGATACTTTCTATATTAAGGATTTAGTAGTAACAGAAATTACAGAATAATAATTATAAAAAAATTAAACAAGATAGATATAAGCTTAGAACGCTTATATCTATTTTGTCCATAGTAGTGAGGGGAAAAAATGAAGAAAAATATTAAAAGATTACTTATTCTTTGTATACTTTTTCTTGGAGTTTTAACAAGTTGTGGTGTTTCTAATAAAGATGATAATACAATAGTTAAGCAAGACGAAGGAAAGGAACAAGTTCAGCATTTAAATGTTACACAGGCTGAATTAATTTCAAAGATTACAGATAATGAGAAATACTTAAATCCTAATCTTTTGTATAATGTTGAAAGATTAGAAGATAATGATCGAATTGGGATAATTATTACTTTAGATAATGCTGGACTAGCAGACACTTATTTTAACAAGGCAGGGTATTATGACTCTATTGGTGCTTATGCTGCAAGTGCTACTGGTAAAGCTATTTCTAGTGAAATGATTAAAAATCAAGAAACTTTAGCTAAGCATTTGTTGGATAGTGGCTATATTGAAAGTGTAAATCATAATTATACGACACTTTTAAATGGTTTTTCTGCTACGACAACTTATGGTTCTTATAAAAAGCTAGTTAAATTAGGTATTGTAAAAAAGATTACGATATCTGAGGCATATGCAATGCCTAAGGTGACTACAGGTGATCATAATGCAGTTGAAAATATTGTAGATGTTTATGAAACGGGTATTTTCAATTCTTCAACTGTTGAATATACAGGTGAAAACACAGCTGTTGCCGTATTAGATTCAGGCTTTGATGTACATCACTCTGTTTTTGGTTCTATGCCAAATCATCCTATGATTTCTAAAGATGATGTAAATAATGTTTTAGCTACAACGAAAGCAAGTAGTTTTACAGCTGGTTTAAAAGCAGAAGATGTTTATGTCAATCGTAAGATTCCTTTTGCGTATGACTACGCAGATAAAGATCCAGATGTAACACCTTTTGATTCAGAGCATGGTACCCATGTTGCTGGTATTATCGGTGGTAGTGATTCAGTTATTACAGGTGTTGCTGTAAATACTCAATTAGTACTTCTAAAGGTTTTTGGAGACCTTACTACAGGTGCTAAGACAGAAGATATTTTAGCAGCTTTGGAAGATGCTGTATTACTTGATGTTGATGCAATCAATATGTCATTAGGTACTTCTTGTGGTTTTTCAAGATTAGAAGACGAGGATTATTTAAATTCCGTTTATGACAAAATAGAAGAAGCAGGTATTTCTTTAATTATTGCTGCTAGTAATGATTATAGTTCTGCTTATGGTGGAGAAGCCTCTAACACGAATAAGGTGACCAATCCAGACTCTGCAACTGTAGGTGCCCCTTCAACCTATACAGCTGCTTTATCTGTTGCATCTATTAGTGGTACTAAGAGTAAATATATTTCTACTGAAGAAGGTTATGTATTTTTCTTTGATGAAGCTAACAGTGCCAGTGCTAAGCCTTATGATTTTTATGAAATGTTGAATCTCCCAGATGGTAAGGATGCTGTATATGAATATGTGACTGTACCGGGGAATGGTTTGCGTATAAATTATAGTTCAATTGATGTCGCAGGCAAAGTTGCTCTTGTTAAACGTGGTGAGAACAGCTTTGAAGAAAAGGCACAGATTGCTTATGAAAATGGTGCTATTGCTTGTATCGTTTACAATAATATCGGTGGCGATATTATTATGTCAGCTGGTAATAATTTAAAAATTCCGTTTTGTTCTATTTCTAAAGATGATGGTGTTTACTTAGCTTCTAAAAATGGTGGAAAATTAGTATTTAATAATTCTAATGCTGCTGGTCCATTCATGTCTGATTTTTCTAGCTGGGGACCTAATCCGGATTTGACATTAAAGCCAGAAATTACTGCTCATGGAGGTAATATTAAATCTGCTGTCCCAGGTGGCGGTTATGATCAACTCAGTGGTACATCTATGGCTAGTCCAAATATGTGTGGTATTGTTGTTTTAATTAGACAATATTTAAAGGAACGTTTCCCAAAATATGATGCAAAAGCAATTTCTAAAATGGCAAATGAGCTTTTAATGTCTACCGCAAACATTGCGTTAAATGAAGAGGGGAATGTTTATTCTCCAAGAAAACAAGGTGCTGGACTTGCAAGCTTATACAATGCAGTTAATACAAAAGCTTATTTAACTGTAGATGGTATTGATAGAGCTAAACTTGAGCTTGGGGATGACCCTAAAGAAACTGGTGTATATACACTTAAGTTTAATATAAACAATTTATCTAATGAAAAGCTTAGTTATTCCCTTTCTAATGTAACATTAACAGAAAGTGTATCAACATCTGATGCCGATTATGTTTCAGAAAAGGCTTATATATTAAATCCAACTTCTGCAATTAAGGTATCTGGAGATGGTTCTGTTTCTAATGATGTTATTACTGTAAATGCAAATAGTGTTGTTTCTATTGAATATACAATTAGATTAAGTGAAGCAGATAAAAAATACATTCGTAATAGTTTTAAAAATGGTATGTATGTAGAAGGCTTTGCAATGCTAGATTCTAAGAATGAGGATCAGATTAATTTATCTATTCCATTCCTTGCGTTCTTTGGGGATTGGACAAAAGCCCCTATGTTTGATAAAACTTATTACGAAGTTGAATCTACAGCGCATGATAAAGCTATAGATGAAGAGGATAAGATTAAAGCAGATTATTATGCAACAACTCCTCTTGGAACATATTATTACAATTACATCATACCACTTGGTTCTTATGTTTATACAATGGATGAAACGCTGTATGATGCAATTCCTGCAACAGAAGAACATGCAGCTTTAAGTTATGATTATAATACAATTAATGGTATTACTTGTGTTTATGCAGGTTTATTAAGAAATGCTAAAAAGATGACGACCATTATTACGAATACATTAACTGGTGAAGTTGTTTATGAGCATGTCAATTACAACCAATTAAAAGCACATTATAGTGGTGGTCAAATGCCAAGCTATGATTTAATTAACTTAAGTATAGAAGAACTTGGTTTAAGGAATAATACAAATTATACATTTACAATGGTTGGTGAGCTTGACTATGGTGATGGTGGTGCTGAAAATAATTTAAATAATAGCTTTTCATTTAGCTTTTATGTAGATTATGAAACGCCTATTATTACAGATGCACAGTTTAGAGCCACTTATGATAAGACCAAGAAGCAAAACAGATATTATGTTGATCTATTTGTTTATGATAATCATTATACTCAATCTGTAAGACCATTTACATTACTAGAAGAAGGACTTGTCTCTTTATGTGAATATCCAACTCCAGTATATGGTGATAAAGGAACAGTAAACAAGGTAACTCTTGAAATTACAGATTATATTGATTTATTACAATATGGTGAGGATGGTTTAGTGAATGGTTTAGGTATTATGGTAGATGACTATGCTATGAATAGTGGCTACTACTATATTACTTTACCAGGTACAAATGCTAATGATCTATATTTTGCAGATGAAGCTGGTGAAAAAATAACCTCTTATCAAACAGTAGTTGGACAGGAAGTTAATTTAGCTCAGATGCTTGTAAGTGATGATCCACTATTCAATCCAGCTGATGAATATCAAACCGACTATATGGAAAGAATGGATTGGACATCTTCTGACAGTAGTATTGTTAGAATCCATAATGGTAAGATTGAAGGTTTAGCTCCTGGTATTGCTACTGTTACAGTTCGTACAGTTACTAATGAGGGTCGTTATACTACTGCATCTATTTCTATTACAGTAGAACAAGAATCCTTACCAGTTTCTTATGCATTAAGTAATTCTGTTGATTTAAAAGATTTAAAATTTAGCTATTATGATACAATTAAAGCGTTTATCGCTGGTCCAGAACGTTCTGAAATAGGTTCTACTGGAGATAGAACGTTCTTTACTGAAACACCTACTATTTCCTTTTGGCCTAGTGAACAGGTTCAAATTGGTTATGATATTGATCCTTGGAATTTAGATCCATCTAGATATACTCTTACATGGTCTTCTACAAACCCAACTGTTGCTAGTGTGGATCAAACGGGTTTAGTAACAGCTCTTAAAAAAGGTTCTGCAAGAATTATGCTTCGTATTACAGTAGATGGTAAACAATCTAATATCTTAGCTTCAACTCCTGTCACTGTAAAAGATGAATTTATTATAGAAGGTAGAATTTTAACAGGCTATAAGGGCTTTGGTGGAGATGTTGTTATTCCAGATGACAAAGGTATTATGTATATTGGTTCCTATGCTTTTGCATTATATACAACCGATATGAGTATCAAGGTTGATGAAAATGACTGGGATGCAAATAAAACTCCGGGTGTCAATGAAACGATTACAAGTGTTACAATTCCATATGATGTAACAGAAATTCAAAAATATGCTTTTTTCAACTGTACTAGTTTAAGTAAGGTTGAATTTGCTGTTGGTCCTAAAGATGAGTCTTGTAAGACAATTAGAGAGCATGCGTTTGAGGGTTGTGCAAGCTTAACAGATATCAATTCTGGTTATGTTCAAGTGATTGGTGATAGTGCATTTAAAAATTGTACTTCTTTAAAGGAATTTGATTTTAGTAAAATTTATGCGTTAGGCAATGCAGCTTTTAAAGGCTGTACTTCATTAGAGACTGTGAATATAACAACTCTTAGAAATGCTTGGCCTGAAACATTTGCTGATTGTACAAGTCTTAAGAATTTTATTTCAGGCGCAAATACGAAGCTTTCTGAGTCTATGTTTGAAAATACAGCATTAGAGGATATTACAATTTATTCTGATAGAATAGCTGCTAGAGCTTTTGCAAATTGTAAGAATTTGAAAAGTGTTGATATTAACAAAGATGTAATTTATGTTGGTGATTTTGCATTTACTGGTTGTTCAAGCTTGAATTCAGTTCAGTTTAGTGGAAGTTGTGATTTCATTTATAAAAATGCTTTTTCAAATCTTCCTATCACAAGCTTTAAGTTCCCTAATAGTAAGGTGGAATTAGAAGAATATATTTTCTTGGGCTGTAGTAAGCTTACTACAGTAGAAATTGCAGCTAATACAGAAATTGAAGATAATTTAGGTTCTATTTTTCAAGGTTGTTCTGCTTTAAAAAATATTATTGTAGATCCTGCAAATAATCTTTATTCAAGCAATGGAAATCTATTGATGAATAAAGCTGGTGATGAGATTGTTTTAGCTGTTTCAGGTGCAACCTATGGTGCTTATAAAATTCCTGATGGAGTTAAGAAAATTGCTTCTGGTGCCTTTAGTGGTATTCAAGCTTTATCTACTTTAGATTTAAATCAAGTAGAAGAAGTTGGTTCTTATGCTTTTGCAGAATGTGGTAGCTTAACTACTGTTACATTCCCTCAAAATGGTATCAAATTAGGAAGAAGTGCATTTGAGGCATGTTCTAAGCTAAGAACTTTGGCAAATTTAAATAAGTTAACTGAAATTGCTGATTATGCTTTTTCATCTATTGCTGTTAGTTCTGTTGAACTTGGAGATAATGTAGTTGTTGGTGAAGGCTCCTTTGGAAATAATAGTAATCTAAAGGTTGTGAATTTGGGTGCTAATGTAAAACTAGGCTTTGGTGCCTTTGCAGCTTGTGGTGGTTTAACAATGGTTAATGTTAAAGGTGATGGTCTTGAAGTTGGTCCATATGCCTTTGCAAGCTGTGTAAAACTTGCTACTATTGATTTGAGTAAAGCAGTTGGTACTATTGGTGTTTCTGCATTTGAAAACTGTCAAGTTTTAACTAAAGCAGATTTACAAAATATTACTAGAATTGAAGATTTTGCTTTTGCAGATTGTTATAAATTAGCAACAGTAAATATACCGGTTGTTGAATATATTGGGGATGCAGCATTTGGTGCTGGTTCTGAAAACTCAACTAGTGGTGCAAGCTTTACTGCAATTAACCTTCCTTCAAGCTTAAAGCATATTGGAGAAGCTGCTTTCTATGGATGTATTAATTTAAAGAGTATTACTATTCCTGCAAATTGTGAAGTCATAGATTATGCTTTTGCATACTGTATTTCCTTACAAAGTGTTGTGATAGAAGAAGGTATGAAAGAGATTCCAGCTTATTTATTTGGCGCTGATTCATCTTTACTATCTGTAGAAATGAAGGGCGTTGAAGTGATTAATGAAGGTGCTTTCTATCGTTGTACACGTTTAAAGACAATTGATTTATCAACAGTCAAAGTGTTTGGTGAAAATGCATTTGAAAATTGTTCAGCTTTAACTAGATTAGATTTACTAGAGGCTACATTCTTAGGAGATGGTGCATTCTTTGCATGTCAAAATGTTGAAAGTATTTCTATTCCAAAGGTAGAATATATTGGAGAGCAAGCTTTAAGCTCTATTAATGTTGGTTCTATTCCATTACCTACTAGTTTAAATTTTGTTGCTCCTACAGCTTTTTATAATAATGAAAAGCAAACTGCATTTGTAGCAATTGTTGATGAGAATACAGTAGATACTGCAGTTTTAAATGATTATGCACAAATTATTAATGGTGCACTATATACAGCTTCACCTAATAAGAGGTTAGTATTAAGTGCTTATCCAACAGGTAAAATTAACGATGAATTTGTAGTTGCAGAAGGTACAGTTTATATTGAAATATTTGCTGCTGCAAACAATCTATATCTTAAAAAACTTGTTTTGCCAGATTCATTAAAAATGATAGGAAATATGTCATTTAATGGTTGTAAAAATCTAGAAACCGTTGAGTTTAGATCCACAGTAGCTCCGACATTAGAAAGTAGTTTGGCAGGAAGTAACGATGATTACAATTATGAAGAGGGTTCTCCTGTGTATGAGCTATTTTATAAGTATTTAGCTTTCAATGGATTCTATCCACTTTATTATGGTCAATTTAAGAGTATGATTGGAACAACTACAAGAATGGAAATTGTTCTTCCTGCAAATGAAAAGATAGAGGGATATGACAGTCTTCTTTATTCTTTGTATTTTGATTTGGAAAACAGTACTAGATCATCTTTTGTTGCGCGTGATGCAAATACCTTAAATTTCTTAGAAAAAATACAGTTTGTTCCAGAAGAAAATATAACGCTAAAGGATAGTAAAATTATTGTAGAAGCTAGAACGGCTTATAATTCTATGAAGCAGGATTTAAAGGACTTCGGCTATACACAAGAGGAAATCGATGAAATGCTGAAGCGTTTAACAAATGCAGAAAGCATTATATATGGCTTAAATAGAGAAAATATTCTTCGTAAGCATGCTGAATTAATTAAGGAAATCGAAAAGTTAGAAATAACCTTTAGCTTAGATCAATTAGCATTGTATCAGGAAATTTTGGCTAAACTAAATGCTGTAGATAAAAACGAGATAACCTATTTAGATACGACCAAGCTAGATAATTTCAAGTCTAACTATGAGTCTTATATTAGCTCAGTAGATGAGGATATAGAAATAATCAGTGCAATTAGTGAGCTACCTACAGCAGAGGTTTCAAGACAAAAAATGGTGGCTAAAATGATGTTGATTCATAATCTAATTACATGTATTTCCTTACTTGGCCTTGGAAAGTATTGGTTTTTTTAAGGGGGAATAAATGATGAAAAAAAGATATTTATTCGTTTTATTAATGACTTTTCTATTTGTTCTTGCTGGTTGTAAAAAAAAGCCAAAGCAAACAGAATTGGAGAAATTTATAAATAATATAGATGCCTCAGAAGAGGTTTTGACTGGATATGAAGAAAAGGATAAAATTTTAGATGGTGAGATTGAAATTTATACCAAAGAATTAAGCTTTAAAGTGGAACGCGGTGAAGAAGTAAAAACTGAGGTTCATCAATCAGAGCAAAGATTAAATTCTAATATACAGTCTACCGATTTGTTAGTTACAACAGAATATTCTTATATTACTATTGGAAACAAAAAGTATGAATTAACAAATGGAGGCAAGGAGGTAGCCTATACAATACCTACATATTATTTAACCTTTATGCTAAGCGAAGAAGACTTAGATGACGGATACACCTTAGTATCTGAGGGAGATACGAATATATTAACCTCTAAAATAAAAGAAGATCGAATTAAAGAATTCTTTTTAAACAAAAGTAATTTAAGTGTTCAAGACCTTCATATTGTCATAGAGGTTAAAAATGATAAATTGGTAAAAATGCAGGCAAATTATACAACCGCTAATGGTTTTCAAGCTTATATAGAATTTACTTATAGCTATGAAAATGTAGAAATTGTTTATAATGCCTAATATAGGAGGAGGAAACAAGAATGAAAAAAATAATGAGCCTAGTAATAGGAGCAATAG
>CAMWJY010000004.1 GCA_947174685.1 uncultured Mollicutes bacterium
GTATTGTCGAATTATATACAATTCGAATTTTCAATGGTTTTTCTTTGCCAAATATGCTTTGAAATCAGCGACATATTTGTTGGCTTCAGATACGGTAAGCTGATGGGACCAAGAGACTCTTGTAGCAGTATTTAAGTTTTGTGTATATTCATAGAAACGTGCAGTTTTGTCTCTGTTCGTATCATTCCACTTATTGTAGCCTTCTGGAAGCACATGCTTTCCTAGTTGACAATCTATAAAAGCTACACATCCATAGTCTCTCCATGGTCTTGCAAGAAAGGTTTTCTCATTTCCTTCTAGACTACATTTATAAAATAAATAGCCATAAGGAAGAACTTTAGGATGTGCAGGAGCACAAACAAAAGAAGGAGTAGTTCTATTAGAATCAATAGTAACAATTTTACATTCTTCAAATAATGCAGTTGCGCAACCAAAAATGAAATCCACATCGCCTCTTATTGTACAATGCTTATAAATTTGCTTTGTAGGATATCCCTTCAATTTCTCTGGTGGGTAAAATGAGGCATATCTCTCACATAAATCATGTGGGAGTGGGCCGGTAAATAGAGTGTCTTGTGCACTAGATATGATGCAATTTTCACAAAGGAAATCATCCCCATCCACATGAAGTGCTACTGCTTGACCATAAGTTTTAGAAGGAAGAGCCTCATTTTGTATAATAAGTCCCTTTAATGTAATATGATTTCCTCCTATATATAATGTATAAGTATGAAAGGTATTGCATTCATTTCCGTCCTGCATAATTTTATGATAGTAATCCTTATTTGTAATGATAGCTTTCCCTGGATTTTTAGACTGGATTGTAATTTGATCCATCCAAATTTCGACCTTTTCGTTATATATACCATCATTTAGTATAATAGTATCTCCAGGGGTTGTTTTTTTTAGAACTGAATTTATACTCATTTCAGCTGTAATTTCAACAATCATATTCTCGCCTCATTTCTTTTACATTATAATTCATTTCATTTATAAAGTATAGCAATTTCCATTTTTTTGGAAAAAAATTAAGCGTTTTCTATTGACTATAAACTTTAAAGATGCTAAAATAATGTATGAAATTATGAAAGCGTTATTTTAGTATGCCTATGTAAAGGGGAGAAAGATAGAATACTTAATAATTTCTGAAAACCATTAACAATAGTGAAAACATTAATTAGAGGTGTTCCCATGAGTATCAAAAAATATATGTGCATAGATTTATTGATGCTTTGTATTATTGGCATTGTGCTAGAGGCTTTGGGAACTTTTTTTGTAAACTATATGTATATTGGTGCTTATCCCACAATGGTAGTATCTTTGCTTATAACAATGCTTGCTATTGTTCGATGGGGTTGGAAAGGATTAATTGTAATACCATTTTGTGCTTTGGGAAATTTGATCGGAGGACAATTTTTTGTTTTTAATCAACAAGGCATGGGAAAATACAATTGGAAAGAATTTCTAAGCTGTTTAATTGGTTTATCAACGTTAGCTCTTAATTTAATACCTTTTCATCATTATAAAACTAATAATTTGTTACAGAATAAAAAATGGTTTCTTCCTGTAGCGATATTATTAAATTTTATAATATTTGAAATAGCAAGAGGAATGGTATATGGCTACATCGTACAAGGTGACAATGGTTATATATTAAGAAATGCTATGGGGTACGATGTTACAGGTGTTGTAATCACACTTGTTATGGGAATTTTGTTAAACCGTCAAAAAATCATGCTTAATTTCGAAGAGAAATTAGAGGCAGACAGATTACGTGCTGAGGAGGACCGGATTGCCGAAGCAGAATATTTGAAAAAAGCAGGAAAAGAAGAAACTAAAATAGAAGAGCAATAAATATGGAAAGGTGTGTATAAAATGCAAAAAAATATTGTTGATCAGAACGTTGTAGAAGAGGTAGAGCGCAACAAATGGAAAAACACATTACGTACATTAGCTAAGGATTGGCGATTATATGTATTGCTAATTCCAATGTTCGCTTTCTTAATTTTGTTTAAATACTTGCCAATAGGAGGTATTTTAACAGGCTTTAAATGGGGATCTGATACAGAAATTGAATTGAATAAGCAATGGGCAGGTCTTCATTGGTTGATGGAAATCTTTGCTGGAGATTATGCATATCAATTCTGGCGTGCATTCAGAAACACATTTGTTAATAGTATGTATGGTTTGATTTTTGGATTCCCAATTCCAATTTTCATTGCACTACTATTTAGTGAAATTAAAAACACAAAATATCGTAGCGTATTACAGGTGTGTGTATACTTGCCTCACTTTGTTTCAACAGTAGTTGTTACAACAATTATAACATTATGGTGTGAGGGTACGAATGGTGGACATCCGGGTTGGATATATAGTATGGTTTCAGCTATGGGAATTCATGAGGGTACAAATTCTGTACTAACCTCACCTAAATTCTTTAGACCTATTTATCAAATTTCTGGTGTATGGGAAGGTGCAGGTTATGGCTCTATCGTTTATTTCGCAGCAATCCTTGCTATTTCGCCTACAAGCTATGAGGCAGCTCGTATAGATGGAGCTACCAAGCTACAGCAGATTCGATATGTTACATTCCCAGGTATGGCTCCAACATTAACTATTATGTTAATTATGCGTATAGGTCAAATTCTAAACATTGGATATGAAAAGATCATTTTATTGATTGGTGATAAGATTGATGCTTACGAAACTGGTGATGTTGTATCAACTCTAGTTTACCGTATGTCAGGTCGTGCAGCATCAGGATCTACAGATGGTAGTAAAGCAATTCCACAGATTGGTATTGTTGCGGACTTATTTAACTCAATCATAGCAATGTGTTTAGTACTTGGAGCTAACGCAATTTCTCGTAGAGTTTCATCTACGTCATTATTCTAGGAGGTAACAAGCATGAAAAGACTTGATAAATCAGAGGTTATATTTAAGGTTTTGTCTTATGTGTTGTTAACTGCATTTGCAATTGTATGTTTATTTCCATTTGCGTTTCTATTAGCTAACACATTTTCTGGAAAAGATGCTGTAGATAATTCACAAGTAGTTGTCTTTCCAATTGGATTCCAAATTGATGCTTTACTTGAGGTTATAAATGCAAAAGGCTTCTGGCTATCCTATTGTAACTCATTCTTTATTACAATGTATGGTACATTAGTTTCTATGCTAGTAGCAATTACAGGTGCTTATGCACTTTCTAAAACAAGATTGATGTTTGGACGTGGATTTAACTTCTTATTAGTATTCACAATGTGGTTTAGTGCTGGTATGATTCCAACACTTCAAAACTTCATTCGTTTTGGTGTAACAAACCGTGAAATGTTCATTATTGCACTTGGCTTTAATGCATTCAACATCATTCTATTAAGAAATTATTTCAGCTCTGTTCCTACAGAAATAGAAGAAGCAGCTACAATTGATGGTGCTTCAGAATTCCAAATTTTAACACGTGTATATGTGCCAATGTCAAAGGCATCTATTGCAACAGTTGCAATGTTCTATGCGGTTTCTAGATGGAATGGATATATGTGGGCACAAATGCTATTAAGTGAAAATGATCAGCCTCTTCAAGTATATATTAAGATATATATGCCAAATTATTTGAAGAAGATTGAGGAAATGACATCTAATCTAAATGTTAATTTCTCACCATATTCTGTTCAGTATGCGTTGATTGTTTGTTCAATCCTTCCGATAGTTATAGTTTATCCTAAACTATCTAAATATTTTGCTGCTGGTGTAAATGTCGGTGGTGTAAAAGAGTAATTTTAGATATTTTTGGCATCAAGCCATAAAATATAAACCATGGATACTAGGGTTTTAAAATAAGTATCAAAAAAAAATAAGGAGAAAGAAAAATGAAGAAAAAAGTTTTGACCGTTGCAGGTCTAGCGGTTGTTTCAGGCTTGGCTCTAGCTGGATGTAAGCCTACAACAAACGTAACTGGTGGTTCTGTCTATAATAAAGATGGATACCATTATGAGGCTGCACCAACAGCCTATCAATATACAGGAACTCTAGCTAAAACAGATGTAAATGTATATTTGAATTACCAAGGAACATCAGGGGTTTCTTATGTAGGATCTACAGCTTATACAAACCCAATTGATGGTGAAACTTATCAACAAGGTAAGATTTTACCTACTTGGACTGAACTTGGAAGAGTGACAGGAACAAGCGTAAAGGATGTAGCTAGCTACACTGATAAGACAGATGATGCTACTTACGAGACTGTTTCTGGACAAGCATTCAAGTCAAAAGATGGTAAGGGAATTGATTTATTTGCTAACACAGTAAAAAATATTAATTCTATGGGCGCTGATGGTAAGGCTCATGACTTGTTACCATATATTGAGCAAGGAAAAATGCCTAACTTTGAGGCATATTTAAAAGCCAACCCTTCAATCAAGGAACAAATTACAAGTAATGGAAAGATTTTCTATACACCATATTTTGATGGTTATAATGAAATTGAAAGAATGTTCATTATGGATACTGAAATTGTTCAGATTTTATTAGATACTGACGATTTTAGTAAATTTGATGCTACAATGAGTGGTAAGGGTGGAAGCGATAAGACGTTAAAAGAAGCTAATTATCAACCTTTCATTAATGCCGATTATAATTATGCAGCTGATACAACAGTAAAGGTTTCTGTTAAGGCTCAGGCAAAAGAAATTACAATTAAGAAAACTGATAATATCATTAAACAACAAAATGCTTCTTTAGCAAATGGTGTTTCTGGTAAGGACTTAGCTCAACAATTCAAGAATTATTTGAAGGCTGCTTTTGGTCATGAAGTTGGTAAAGGAAAAACATTTGAAAAATATTCTGACATCTTCGCGAGTGAGTCTGCAGCATACAATGCTGATGAATTAGTTGCATTGATGCGTGTTGTTAAGGCAAATCCAAGTACAGTTTCAAAGGGAAAAGCAGAAACTGTTGAAGTTTTCTTCCCACGTGGAGAAGCTGCAAACCGTGTTGCAAACATCTTAGACTTAGCTCAAATTTGGGGTATTCAAGGATTAGATGCTGAATCTAATAACTTCTTCTTTGATGCAAATGGTAAATTACAATCATTAGGTACAACAAAGGCTTCTTATGATGCATTAGAGTTATTACATGATTTATATGCTGAAGGCTTAATTGTTTCTAATTTCTATTATGTTCCTAGTGAAAAAGCACAAGCTAATAAGGGATTAGATACTTATTTCAAGAAGACTGTTAATGATTCAGGCGTTGGTTTCTTAATGTATGATTATTCTGCATCAATTGGTGCAGCAAATGATGCAGTTGAAGGTATCGGAACAAAGCCTGAGAATCGTAATGGTAAATTTAAAGATGCAAGTGTTACAGGCATTAGACCAGTTGTTTCTCCATTAACTATGTGGGCAACTGAAAAGACTTGGAAGCATGATCAAGCATTATCAGATATGACTGGTAAGACTTTAACTCGTTATGTTGAATCTAACAGAACATTAAAGACTGGTTCTTGGTGTATTCCATCTACAGCAGAAAATGTTGATGGTGCATTACGTCTAATGGATGTTATCTTCTCTGATTATGGTGCTTTAGTAAATACATTTGGTCCTACAAACTATTGGTATCAACCAACAATTGATGGTAAGAAGACTACTGATCCTATGATTGCTACTGACTTAGGTGGATCTGAAAAAGCTCCTGTATTATCTCAAGCATTAGCAGCAGAAATTCAACGTTCTGGTAAGGACTTCTGGAGTTATATGCGTGAAAATGTTGGTGCTACTCAAGGTATTGGTGGAGTTAGAAATAACCAAGCTGATTTCCAAGCTACAAATGCACATGCACAAGTTGGTTTAACTAATGTTAAGAATGCAATCGCTTCTGGAGCTATGATTCTTGCTCAAGTAAAGAATTCTTATGATTTCTCTACATCAGTAAATGTTAACTGGACTGTTTCTACAAAGGTTACTGCTGAAAATGATGGTATCACTTCATTCTGGACTGATCCAAAAACTACTGAGGCAACAAACTGGTGTTATGTAGTTGTTAATGGATCTAGTGGTGAAGTTACAAGTGGATCTGTTTCTAAACAAAAATATACACTAGAACAAGTTCTAGCACATTTAGATCCTTATGCAAGATTATATTTATATCAATATGCAAACTCTTTAGGTGATAATGGTGCGCATATTGCAGATTTCTGTAAAACTACAAATTAAGATTAATTAACTATTTTACAAAGGAAATATGTAGGTAGGAGAAATTCCTACCTACATAGGACCTTTAATTATTATGGAGGTTAAAAATGGAATTTTTAATCAAGAGAAGTAAATTGATACACATCGTTTATGGTGTAATATGTTTTATTTTATTAATTTCTTCAGTAATTTTTATGACTCAATATATAAATGTAAGAGTTATAACTACACTTTCAACGTCTGGGAATCTAGATTTATCAACTGAGGGAATTAATGTGTATTTCACAGACTTTTATAGTTTGAACAATTTAGGTGATCCTACAGCAGATATGTGGAAAATATATAATTTTCAACAAAGCCTAAATAATTTCAATAATTTAATTTTATACTTTGGTGTAGCTGCACTTGTTTTATTTGCTCTACTAATGATAGTAGGAAATCAAAGCAGAAAAGTATATTATTTAAGTAATCTAGTCGTTGGAGTTGCTGTTCCTAGCATTATCGCTATTTTATGTATTGTTTTAATTAGCATTAATTCAGGATTCTATGGTAAATTCAATGAGAGCAAAGATTTATATTGTATGGCTGCTTTATTATGTGAGGAAAGAAAAGGAGTAGTTTATTCTCAGTATAAGCTTGAGAATTTAGAGCCTTTATTTAATTGCAATACATTAACCTTCACGCTATATAATGTTTTATTTGCTGTAATACTAGTAGTTTCTCTTGCTATGGTTGCATATGCAATTTATAGATTCATTAGTTCTTCTGATAAGAGAAGACAGATTATTGCAAGGGCGGTGTCTCAAGATGAATGATCAAATGGAAAATAATGTTGTTCTAGAAGGTGCAGAATTAAAAAAAGTTAAATTAGAGATGATGCACTATCGTGGGAATGGCTTATCATATAAATTAGGATTCTTAGGAATAGCATTTAGTGTATTAGGCGCATTCGTTTGTTTGAATAGTTTTAAGCCTGATTTTCTAGGATTCCTTAAGATATTAATGAATATTGCAATTCTATTATTTGGATTCTTGTGCTGCGAAAAAGCTAAAGCATATTCCAAGGAGGCATCTATTGGTATGTGTGTAATTGGCGGAGTTTGTGCTTTAAGAATCTTCTGGGTACCACTTAATTTAATGATATGGTATAACAAATTTGTTGGTGCAAATTCTGTTAAATCTTCAGGTACTGCTACAGAAGAAGAAGTAAAAAAGGCTCAAGAAATCATTGATAAATCTGGAAATTATTTGGGTGACATTGTAACAAATTCTAATTCTACAATTAATTGGTTACCTAAGGATGGTAATTTCCGTGGTATTCTTGCGATGGTATTATTAGCTTGTGCAGCAGCAGCATTTATTGTGTCTGGTGTTGTGGGTATAATTCAAAGCAAGAAATATATTGCATCAAGAAAAGAGAAATAGGAGGATAAATCGATGGCAAGTGATGTTATTTTAAAGGATGTCAATAAGGTCTATCCTAATGGTTTCCATGCAGTATATGACTTTAACATTGAAATTGAAAAAGGCGAATTTATTGTTTTAGCTGGTCCTTCTGGATGTGGTAAATCTACAACCTTAAGAATGATTGCAGGATTAGAGGAAATCTCTTCTGGGGATTTAATTATTAATGGCAAAAGAGTTAATGATGTTGCTCCTAAGGATAGAGATATAGCAATGGTATTCCAAAATTATGCATTATATGCGCATATGACCGTATATCATAATTTAGCATTCTCTTTAACTATTAGAAAGGTTGATCCTGTTGAAATTCATGCAAGAGTTATGAAGGCTGCTGAGATTTTAGGATTAGTTCCTTATTTGAATCGTAAACCAAAACAATTATCAGGTGGTCAAAGACAGAGAGTTGCTTGTGGTAGAGCAATTGTTCGTGACCCAGTAGTATTCTTATTAGATGAGCCACTATCTAACCTAGATGCAAAGCTACGTGGTTCAATGCGTAAGGAATTAATGCTATTACATGATAGATTGAATGCAACATTTGTTTATGTTACACATGACCAAATAGAAGCATTAACATTAGCTACTAGAATTGTAGTTATGAAAGACGGATATGTTCAACAAATTGCAACTCCAAAGGAGATGTATGATAATCCAGCCAACATATTTGTTGCAGGATTTATTGGAACACCACCTATGAATTTCTATAATGGTAAGATTTCAAAGGATGGAAAGAAGTTTGAACACATTTCAGGAACAAGCTTTAAATTGACTGCAAATCAAGTTGCAGCATTAGCAGAATATGCAGATAAAGAAATTGTGATGGCTTCAAGACCAGATTATGTTTATGTAGATGATGCATCCTTAGAAAAGAATTCTGGAAGTGTATTTGATTTAAAGGTGGATTATTATGAATATTTAGGATCATATAAGCTTGTTTATGGTACAATTGGTGATTCAGAAGCAATTATAGCAAAAATTGATGGACGCGATATTGTTGATGCTGCTGTTGTTAAGGCTTGCTATGATATGAATAAAGTCCATTTCTATGACAAAGAAACAACAAACTTAATTGTATAAGGAGTGTGGATATAATGGAAAAAAATAATGAGAAAAAGTC
The DNA here is from genome assembly GCA_947174685.1 of uncultured Mollicutes bacterium. Classification (GTDB taxonomy): domain Bacteria; phylum Bacillota_I; class Bacilli_A; order Acholeplasmatales; family Anaeroplasmataceae; genus Pelethenecus. Next base: position 8,770 of record CAMWJY010000004.1, read on the forward strand.
AAATAAATTCAAATCCGTAATGCTCTCCTTTTTGAATTATGTTAAATTTATATTTGTAGATTTCTTTACATCATTTAAATACAACAAAATGAAACTTCCTGGAATGTTGGTTGCAATACCAGGTATATTCTTAGGATTCTTCCTTACATTCCATATACCTGTTGTAAATAGTTACTCATTTGTTTCTGCTGGATATGTGGGTGGAGATTATGTAGAAACAGTATATTTCCCTGATATTTCAGCATTAGTACTATTTATTTTGGTTCTATTTGGTATATTGAATTTATTTACTGCTTTTAGTATGATGTCTAAGAAAAATCTTGGTTCTGTCATAACTTCAACCATTACTACAGTAATAATAGTTGCAGCTGGTATTTTATACCTATATATGTTATTCTTATATGTACAATTAAGATCAGGTGCTGAACCTATTGTAGTTGTAAAGGATGAACTAGGAAATATTATTCCTTTCACATGGTCAACTAATTATTTAGCATCCTTAATTTCTGTGGTTGTTTCTATGGTTTGTTCAGTTGTAGGAGTAATCCTAGGATTTATATTTTATGATAGAAACTATAAAAAGGTAAAATTCTAATGAAAAATAAAGAAGTAAAAGAAAACCCAGAGAATCTAAATCCATATAAATTGGACAAATTATCAAGGATTCCAAGTTGGCTAATCATTCTTTTACTAAAGTTTTGGGCAGCTGCGGCTGCCGTTTTCTTTAGTGTGATTGGTGGCTTAGATGTTGGAATTGATTTTAGTGGTACAGCGACAGATCCAGTATCATCAATAATAGCAAGCATTCGAATTATTGTATTAATTGCATTATTTATTAGCATTTTTATTAATTATCTTGTTCGACCTTTCGTGCGTTTGATGTACAATAAAAGGAATAATACTTATCGATATAATATGATTAACTTTAAGGGATTTTTATCCTTTGTAGTTTGTTTATTGTACCATTTAGTATTATCAATAATTTTGTTTTTTATAACAATATTCTTATCAATGCATCATTTAGTACTTGATTTATTTGGTACCACGGGTGGAGTTGGTATAGAGCCATTTACATATGCATTTTGCTATATGTTGGTGGATTTCATTTTCTTGTTTGCTAAAAATGTGATAGTGGACTCTGTAAAACGTTATAAATACCATAAGCAAATGAAAGCAGAGGTTTAGATATGTTTAATATAATATTTAAAAGTTCAACAAGTGTTACCTTTGAACTAAAGAACAATCAGCCATTTGTAACAGAACCATATGATGTTATATTGAATGGCAAGCTGATTGCAGCAAATGTGACACAAAATGTTTATTCAATCTATGATCTTACTCCTAATACAAAATACACTCTTTCTATTCAAAAAGAAAGCGTTGAATTTGTAACAGAGGCAGAGGTTGTATGCTTGAATGTTAAAAGCTTTGGTGCAAAGGGAGATGGATGCACAAATGATACAAGCTTTATTCAAGCCTGTATTTATGCATGTCCTGATGGAGGACGAGTTTACATCCCAGAAGGAAATTATTATGTTGGACCTTTGTTGTTAAGAAGTAATATCACAATTGAGTTAAATGAGAAGGCACATTTAATTGGTGATACAGATAGAAACCATTACCCTATTTTACCAGGTATGACTTACACTTCAGATGAACAGGATGAATATAATCTTGGTTCATGGGAGGGTAATCCACTGGATTGCTTTGCAAGTATTATCACTGGAATAAATATTCAAAATGTTAAAATCATAGGTAAAGGAATTATTGACGGGAATGCCCAAAATTCAGATTGGTGGAAGGATGTTCGTACCAAGAGAATTGCGTGGCGTCCAAGAGGTGTTTTTTTAAACCATTGTACAAATGTTTCCTTTCAGGGTGTAACTGTAACCAATACACCTTCATGGAATTTGCATCCATATTTTTCTTCTCATATTCGTTTTCTAGATATGAAGCTAATAAGTCCTAAAAATTCACCAAACACAGATGGTTGTGATCCTGAATCATGTGATCATGTTGATATAATTGGTGTATATTTCAGTGTTGGTGATGACTGTATTGCGATTAAGTCAGGAAAAATTTTTATGGGCAGAAAATATAAGACGCCATCTTCTAATTTTAATATTCGAAACTGTTCAATGAATTTTGGTCATGGAGCCGTTGTTCTAGGCAGTGAGATGAGTGGTGGTATTAAAAATATTAATGTTACACAATGTTTGTTTAATCAAACGGATCGTGGGCTTAGAATTAAAACTAGAAGAGGAAGAGGAAAGGATGCGATTATTGATGGCATCACCTTTGAAAACATTTTGATGAAAGATGTTTTAACTCCATTAGTAATAAATATGTTTTATTATTGTGATCCTGATGGACATTCTGAATATGTTCAAACAAAAGAGAAGCTCCCAGTAACAGATAAAACACCATATATTGGTAAATTTGTTTTCAAAAATATCGATTGTGAAAATGTTAATGTTGCTGCAGGAACATTCTATGGCTTACCAGAAGCACCAATACGAGCTATAGAAATGGAAAATATTCACTTTAAATATGCCAAAAATCCTGTGGCTGGATGTCCTGCAATGATGGATGGACTAGAGCCTATGTCTGGAGAAGGTTTAATATTTGATAATGTAGAGAGTATAAAATTAACAAATGTTAGCTTTGACGGATTAACAAAACAAAAAATAAACAAATCTAATGTTTCTACGTATTTAGAAAAATAAAATCTTATATTTAAGAGCAGTCTTTTTGATATTTTAAAGACTGTTTTTTCTTTGTAAATAGTTGGTCTGATAAGAGAATTCCTTTGCAAAATTATTGACTAAATGGTCTAAAATTGCTATAATTAATAAAACGTTTACATAAGGAGAATGATTATGAAAAATATAACGAAATTAAAGTTTCTTATTTTGGGCGTAATTCTTTCTTTGTCAATTGCTTCATGTAAAAAGCAAGAACAAGAAACAGTAGACCCAGAACAACCTCCTGTAGTTCAACTTACTGAAGATGATTTGACAGGTATTAGCGTAGATGTTTCTGGAGCGAAAACGAAGTTTTATCTTGGTGATGAGTTTTCCGCTGAAGGAATAAAAGTCTATCAAGATTATACTAAGTATGCTAATGGAGAGTTGCTAAGAGATCAAAAGGAATGTACTAAATATTATTTAGATACTAGTAATTTGGATATATCAACTGTAGGAGAATATCAAATTAAGGTATTGTTTAGAAGAGGTGTTTTAAGATATGAGACATCCTATAATGTTACAGTGCAATCTTCTTTACTTGACACTTCTGGAGAAAAGTATCTTGCAGGATTAGAAGTGAAGTATGAGGGTGCTAAGGATTTGTTGGTTGGCGATACATTTGAATTTGATGCAAGTCTATTAACAATTAAAGCTCACTATAATCAATCTGGTGAAGAAGTAGAAGAAAAAGATTTTGAGAATACTGATATTAGCATTGATTATGCATCAGTTGATACTTCTAAAGTAGGCTCTTATATGATTAAATATTCTTACTCAGAAGATTTAACTATTAATGGTAGTGCATATAAGAATGTTGTTTCTTCTTTTACGATTATAACAGTGGCAAATCCAACGAAGTCAATTAAATTTGAAAGTGGTACTACTAAGATTCCTGCTTCAATTTCTACTATAGATGTTTCTGACTGGAAGATTAGAGTTACTAGAGAAAGAGGAGAAGAAGAGGTTGTTGATTTCAATACAGATTTATTCCTATTATCTGGTGTATCTCCATTTATCACTGGTAGACAATATGCAGTAATTCGTTTAAAAGAAAATACAAATAAATTTATTACAGTTGCGGTGGACATTATTGAATCAACAGCTTTAGATATTTTGGTAGGAACAAGTCTTTCTAAATATCAAGTTCTAGAGGATGCAAACAAGATTCAATTAGACAAGAGTGGAAAGTTCTTTGTTACTAATAACGTGACTATTGCAAGCAGAGGTGGTAAGGATAGATTCTCTACAATTACCTTTGGCGATAGAATTACTATTAAGGGTTCTGATCAATATGTAGAGGTTGTAATGGATAATCCTGGAACAATCATATTGTATATAGCTTCTTCTGGAGCTGAAGCAAGAGAAATTACTGTTTTCAGTCCATCAGGGGATGATTTAGAAACCTTTATAACTTCTGCAGAAAAGCAAGAGATTACAGAGGTTAGATTAGAAGTTTCAGAAGCTGGAACATATAGAGTTATGAGTCCAAGCTCTGTTTACATTCATGGATGCATTATAGCAACTGAGAAGGTTGAGGTGAAATAATATGAAGAGTAAATTAAAATACGTTGGAGTTGCGCTTTTAGGTGCACTAGCTTTAGCTTCTTGTAAAGGAACTAAGGAACCTGCGGAGCTTCCTCCAGAGCCAGAAAAAACTCCAGTCAATTATTATGTTTCTCCAGATGGCGATGTAACAGCAGATGGTTTAACAGAAGCAAATCCTACTACCTTTCATATCGCAATAGCAAAGGTTCAGCCTGGCGATACTATCCTTTTAAAGGATGGCGTTTATAAATATGATGCTAGAATTCAGGTTCAAACTGATGGAGCTCCTAATGGATATATTTCAGTTCATCCTCAGAATGAAAATGATCGAGTTGTATTTGATTTTTCCGCAATGGAGTTCAATGGTAATAACCGTGGTATCCAAGTGTATGGTGATTATTGGCACTTTAAAAACATAGAAGTTACTGGTGCTGGCGATAATGGTATGTATATAGCAGGTAGCTATAATATAATAGAAAACTGTATGTTCTATAACAATCGTGATACAGGTCTTCAAATTGGTCGTGGATATGCCCATGAAAATAGCATAAATGATTGGCCATCCTTCAATATGATTAAGAACTGTACCTCCTTTGGTAATTATGATGATGAAACCTATGGTGAAAATGCTGATGGTTTTGCTGCAAAATTAACCATTGGCTATGGAAATGTTTTTGATGGATGTATAGCATTTAGAAATTCTGATGATGGTTGGGACCTTTTTGCAAAAGAAGATTCTGGTAATATTGGTACAGTAGTGCTTTATAACTGTGTATCATTTGAAAATGGCTTCTTGCCATATCCTATTCAAAGAGAAGATGCAAATGGCAAGCTTTATGATACTTACATTACAAGAGATGGTGATGGTATTGGCTTTAAGCTAGGTGGTTCTACTATGGAAGGCGATGTATTATTGCATAACTGCTTAGCATTTAATAATAAGCTTCATGGCTTTGGAGATAACTCCAATCCAGGTGTAATCAATATTTCTAATTGTAGTGCAATTAATAACTGTGCTGGATTAGATGCAGATGGTAATGTTTCTAGTGTTCGTGGTGTTCCAGGAACTCAAAATAAATCAAACAACTTTGATTTAGCTAGAGATACAAAGAGCTATAATGCATATTATGGTTTATTATCCTATATTAATAATCAAACAGGTTATAATGTTAACGACGGTGATAGCTCTTATAATGGAGATAAGTTTAGAGGAAGTACAGCTTATAGTATTTTCCAAACTGGATATTCTAAGAGTGAGGTTTATAAAGCATTTACTGCATATGAAGATGCAACAGCTTATGCTAATGATGCTACATTATCTCAAGGTACAGCATATGAAGGATTAACAGATTCTATTTTTGCAAGTCTTGCTTCCTTCAATGCGAAATGTGCTGATGTTGATCACATTGCAGATTTAAGAAGCTTACATACATCTTTACGTAATAGTGATTTATCTGTTAACTTAGGAGATCATTGTAAATTAGTAGATTCAAAGCTTTTAACCTTTGCAGAGGGAAAAGCTATTGGTGCTAACCTTTCTTTGGCAAGTGACACCTACACCCATTATGATGTATTAAATGCAAAGGACTGTGAGACAATCGAGGAAATTCAAGTTCAGATTGTGTATAATGCATTAGAAGTATTAGGTGATAAAGATGCAATTTACCAAGATTTTGAAGTATCTAAGCTGATTTATGGATGTGATATTCAGTGGGAATCTTCAGATCCAAGTATCTTAGCTGTTCAAAATGAAGAGAAGAATTCTATCTCAAATGCTGTCTTTAGTACAATAAAGGTAAATACTCCTGAAAAAGAAACAAAGGTTACATTAACTGCTACAATTACTTATGGTTCTGTTACAAAACAGAAAACATTTAATGTAACTGTTAAAGGAAGAAATGTAACTATTGGTGAAATGGTTTCTACTGGTAACAAGACAATTCGTGTTGGTATATATGGTAATTTTACTGAGCCTAGAATTTACCCTCTAGATGGTTCAGCTGTAACAAAAACAGAATTACCTAAAGAATTATATGATATGGAATATTCTTATCGCTATGCAACAGATGAGAATTCTCAATTCCATAATGTAGATAAGGTTTATACCTCTGTACCTGGCGTATATGAGATCACTGCAACAGCTACATTAAAGAGCAATCCTTCTAGCAAAGGAACTTATACTTATAGCGTATTTATTATTGATCCAAATTGTATTATTGATTTTAGAAATGATTCTGAACCATTAGTAACATTAAATAATACAGGATTTGCAATTAGTGGTAAGCTCTCAAATAGCTATGGTGATATTTATGCTTTAACCTCTAAAGAACCACTTGAATTAACTAGAGAGGAATTCCTAGCTCATCCAGATCTTCAAAAGGCAGAAATTATGTCAAATGTAATTGTTGCTAATTTTGAAGCGGATAATACAACTGGTGATATCTATTATATCTATTATTTAGTATCCAATAAGAATCAAACAAATTTAGATGCTAGAGTTTATTCTACTCAGACTGAAATCATTACAGTTCGTACAAAAGAAGAGTTCAATCATTTAGCTACCTCAGCTAAAATTGATAGTGAAACTCCAACGTCAACAACGATTTATAGTTTAGATAATGATTTAGATTTTACAGATTATAATTGGGTAATTGCTGCAAAAGCTGATTTAAAAGCATTCAGTGGTTTATTCAATGGTAATGGACATACAATTAGTAATATCTCAATTACTGGTGCATCAGCAGATAAGAATATCAATGTGTTCTATAAGGTTTCTAATGGTACTATTATGAATGTTAATTTTGATAACATTAGAATTCATAATACTGATTCAGCTTCTGGTAAAATTGTTGGTGTAATTGGTGATTTACAGGGTGGTTATTTATATAATATTAAATTAACTAATATTTCTGCAAGAGGTAGAGAAAGTGTAGGAGCTTTAGTTGGACAAGTTACAGGTAAAGAAAACTACATTTCTCAATGCTCTTTAATCAACCCAATCCCTGAAAAGCTTGAGGATAATGAGTATGTTATTTCAGCAGTGAATAAATATGCTGGTGGTATAGTTGGAAATGCTCAAAAGAATGATGATCAAAGTGATTTCAAACTAACTATTTCAAATTGTATGGTTAGTGCGGTTATCGGTGATGGAGAAGATGCTGGTGGTAATACAGGTGGTATTCTTGGTCGTGTAAAGAATGACCTTACTCTTTATTCCACAACAGTAGATCATTGCTATTTCAAAGGTATTATTGTTGCTAAGGGTAATTATAATGCAGGTATTATTGGTGACTTTGATAATGGTGCTGGTACTGTAGTAATTCATCATAATTATGCTGACGTATCCTTCATGTTTGCTGGAACTTATTTAAATGCAGAAGAAGCTAAGCTTTTAGGTGAAACGCAGCATTATGCTCATAAGAATACAAATCCAATTGTTGGACGTGCTGTTTCCTCTGAAAGCGGAAGCTATGCTACAAGCGAAAACTATGGTACTTGGGCAGAATACTACAGTGATGCAATTAAGTCCACTTCTACAGTATTTGAATTATCTGATTTTGATGACGAAACAGGAGAGTTCAATGCTTGGTATATGACAAAGTATTTTGTTGAAACAACATTAGGCTTAGACATTGAAAAGGTTTGGAGCTTTAATGAAGAGACACTAGAATTATCCTTAAGATAATTTAAATATAATAAAAAAGGTTATCTAAAGTGTAAAAATACACTAAAAGATAACCTTTTATTTTGTATAAAAGTTTTTATTTTCGTGAAGCTTCAATATAAGCCATAATAAAAGGACCAACCCCTTTTGCATCATTTTCTACAACTGGTTCCGAAATATAATACTCGAAGCTACCATCTCTGAATAAGGCATTTCCTAAGCCTGCTAATAAGCATATGCCTCCTAAATTGATTTTGCCATCAACTATAGTAAGATATTTTTTACAGATACCATTAAAGATTTCTAATCCTTTTTCCCGATACTCTTTTGAAAGAATCCCAATACGGTTGCCCTTTAGTAAAGCATATGCAATCATACTAGATCCAGATGTCTCTACATAATTTCCTTTTCTATCCGTTTGGTCGATTACCTGATAGAAAAGCTTTGTCTTTTTATCTTGATAAAGTAATATCCCATCTAATGCTTCTATAAACAGTCCTTTATAAAATTTAAAATCCTCGTGCTTTTTATCTATAATAGATAATATTTCCACTAAGGAAATGATATACCATCCCATTGCCCGTAACCAGTGACTTTTAGATAGACCAGTTTTCTTATTACACCAAAACGCTTCTTTACTTGCATCATAGCCATGATAGTAGAGCTTAGTATCTTTGTTGTACATATGAAGTCTAACTAATTCATATTGCCTTTTAATGTCTGGATAATTTTTGAAGTGATTAAATCGTGTTTCATATTGCATATAAAATACTTGCGTCATAAATAATCCATCTAACCATACTTGATTAGGATGCCTTGGCTTATGCCAAAAATTTCCTTCGTATGTTCTTGGATTTGTTTTTATTTGTGAATAGGTATATTGGATAGCTTTTAAATATTTTTCATCTTTTGTAAATTCCCATAAATCAAATAAAATCCGTGATTCACTCAAATCATCTAAAGAGTAATTTGTAGGCTCGTAGGTTTTTATTGTTCCATCATTATTCACAAAATAATCTGTGTATTTTATGACGAAATTTAAATAGCTTTTCTTATGACGTACTTTATAGAGCTCTAAAATAGATGAAAGCATACAGCCATCGATATAATTCCAGCTTGGCTTTCTCCCCTTTAAAATTTCAACATTCCAAATGGGAGCTTCAGGAGTAGATTCTTTTAATAGTCTGTCTATGTAATTTTCAATAGCTTGATTTGTTTCCATTTTTCTTTCCTCAGTTGTATTATAGCATAAATCTTTATTTTATTTCAATTTGCTAAGGAAGTTCATTTGTTGAATTTTTAAAGTGTTTATGCTAATATAGTATTTAAGAAGATGATAGAATGAAAAAAGAGTTTATTTCAAAATTTAATATTGTTCATACAGCTTTTAATTTAGATAATCCTCTAACTGTTGGAAATGGGGATTTTGCGTTCACTTGTGATATTACTGGTCTGCAAACATTTTATCGAGAATATAAGACAATTCCTCTTTGTACGATGTCTAATTTATTTTGGGGAAAGCAGAAGGGACAAGGAAGATTGCCTTATAAAGAATATCACAAGAGAAGTAATGGTCAAATAGTATCCTATATGAC
>CAMWJY010000005.1 GCA_947174685.1 uncultured Mollicutes bacterium
TTCAGTTAAACCAAATGGCTAAATCTCAGCTTACAGTTCTAAAGAATCATCAACCAAAAATTCTTATTGATAAGAAATAAAGAAATTGTGAAAAACAAAATTTTTTCCATTTGATATTTATAATGCACACCCTTTTATACAGGGTGTTTTGTATTTGAAAAAAGTTAGTGAAAATCAAAATGGTTTGTAGTATAATTAGATATACTAGGGGTGATTTTATGAATAAGAAATTCTATTTAACCACTGCAATTGCATATACCTCATCTAAGCCACATATTGGGAATGTTTATGAGGCAATATTAGCAGACTCTATTGTTAGATATAAAAAGAAATGTGGATTTGATACCTATTTTCAAACAGGCACTGATGAACATGGTCAAAAAATTCAGCTAAAGGCTGAGGCGAATCATATTACACCACAACAGCATGTAGATAATATCTCAAATGAAATTAAAAGAACCTACAAGCTTGTTGATGTTCATTATGATCATTTTGTTAGAACCACAGATGACTACCATGTAAAAGAAGTTGCTAAGGTGTTTGAAAAGCTTTATAAAAAAGGTGACATATATAAAGGTTCCTATGAAGGAAACTATTGTGTTGATTGTGAATCCTTCTTTACGACAAAAGATTTAAAGGATGGTTGTTGTCCTGATTGTGGAGCTAAGGTACAAATTATGAAGGAAGAGGCATATTTCTTTAAGCTTGCCCCTTATCAAAATAGATTAATAGAATATATTAATTCACATCCTGAATTTATTCAGCCTGAATCAAGAAAAAATGAGATGTTAAATAATTTCTTAAGTAATCCTCTCCCTGATTTATGTGTATCTCGTACCTCTTATACTTGGGGAGTCCCTGTACATTTTGATTCAAAGCATGTTATCTATGTTTGGATTGATGCCTTATTAAACTATGTTACAGGTATAGGCTATCATGTAGATGAGACTTGTGGAGATTTGTATAATACCTACTGGCCCGCTGATATTCATCTCATTGGTAAGGATATCTTAAGATTCCATACCATCTATTGGCCAATCATGTTAATGGCATTAGATATGCCACTACCTAAACAAATCTTTGGACATCCTTGGGTTTTAATGAATCATAATAAGATGTCTAAATCTAAAGGAAATGTGATTTATACAGATGATTTAGTAGAGCTATTTGGTGTTGATGCAGTTAGATATTATGTACTTCATGAAATTCCTTTTGCCTCTGATGGTAATCTTACCTATGAGCTTGTTTGTGAAAAGAACAACTCAGATTTAGCGAACACCTATGGTAATTTAGTCAACCGTACAATGGCGATGTGCAAGAAATATTTTGATGGTAAAATTGGTATTGGAGAGGCTTCAGAGTTTGATGTCGATTTAGAGGCATTATTAGGGAAAACCGTTGAAGAGTATCATAATTTAATGAATAAGTATAGAATTGCAGATGCAATCGAGTCTGTAATAAATTTACTTCGCGCATCCAATAAGTATATTGATGATACTGCACCATGGGTACTTGCTAAGAATGAGGCAAAGCATAAGGTTTTAGAAGGTGTTTTATATCATTTATTAGAAGTGATTCGTGTGGCTACAATTTTATTAGAACCAATTATGCCTTCAGCATCTAAAAATGTTTATTCTCAAATAAATACAAAACTAACCTCTTTTGAGGATTTAGAATATGGAAGGCAAAAGAGTTATATTATTGGAGAAGCAAGTGTATTATTTAAACGTTTAGATGTAAATAAGGATGTCTTAGATAAGGTTCTTGCCAAAGAAAATAAACAAGAAGAGCCTAAGAAGGAGCTTCCTAAAAAAGAAGAAATTACTATTGAAGATTTTGACAAACTAGATTTAGGCGTAGGTCAGATTGTAGAAGCTAAGAAGCATCCAAAGGCTGATAAGCTTTTAGTATTTAAGGTGGATTTAGGTAATGAGGTTCGTCAAATAGTATCTGGAATAGCAAAATATTATAAGCCAGAGGATCTAATTGGTAAGAAGGTTGTTGTTGTTAAGAACCTAAAGCCAATTGTCCTTCGTGGAGAAGAATCTTATGGAATGCTACTCTGTGCATCAGATGAAAATAATTTAGAATTATTAAATGTAGAACATTTACTTCCAGGAGCTAAAGTTAGTTAAAATGAAAAAAGAACGGCTGTACGAGGATATATTTCGTGTTGGTATTGTTATATTTACATCCACACTATATTCTCTTTCTATATTATGGTTTTTGGAACCAGCTAATTTAATAGCTATAGGTGGAACGGCAATAGCTCAGATTTTAAATCGTGCTTTTTCCCATGCAAATATTAATATTCCGATTGGTGTATTTACTTTGTTATTAAATATTCCTATATGTATCTATGGGATGAAACGTGTTTCTATTCGATTTGTCATGTATTCTATTTTATCCATTTTGATACAATCTTTTTTGATGATGGGCTGGGATTGGATTAAGGTCGATTTTGGTATCAATCCTAATGATAAATTCTTTTTAGGCGTTATTGGTGGATTACTTGGTGGTAGTGCTATAGGTATTGCTTTACGATATGGAACTTCTACAGGGGGTATGGATATTATTGGGCAAGCACTAGCTTTAAGAAAGAATGTTTCTATTGGTATATTTTCTGCCATAGTTAATATTTTATTAGCAATTATTGCAGGTGGAATTATTGAAAAATCTTGGGATATTACCTTCTACACCTTTATTTTCATTATCATTTGTAATTTGGTTGTTGATAAGATTCACACGGCTTATAATTATTTAAGAGTAGATGTAATATCAGAGAATTCTGAAGAAGTGGCTCAAGCCTTATTAGAGGGAATTCAAAGAGGCTGTACGATTTCTACAGTAAAGGGAGCTTATACCCATAAGGAAAAATACGATATATTTATGATTATTTCTTCCTATGAGCTACAAAAGGCTACTGAGATTATTCGAAATACAGATCCCAATGCTTTTATGACAGTAACACCAATTAAAAGAATTTTTGGCAAATTTTTCCGTCATACAATTACTTAATACAAGATTTGAGACTAAATATAGTCTCTTTTCTTTTTCTATTTAGAAATTTATTTGACTATTTGTCGTTTTAAGTATATACTTAGATTGTAAAATTCTATCAAAGTGTAATTGAGAGGTAGAGTATGTTTTCTAAACTAAAAAAATATTTTAAAGATAAAAATACTTCAATATATGAAAAAACAATTCCAAAGTCTCAAATCATTAAACAAATTACAAAGCATATTAAAAGAGTGGGTAATTTTGGTACTGCAACATTAATCTTAGTGGACATTGATGATTTTAGAAATTTAGTAGAGACTTATGGAGAAAATATTTGTAATCAAGTTTTTGGTGAGGTTGTATCAAGAATCGTTGATTTATTGCCAGAGAATGCTTCCTTGTCTCAGGTTCGTTTAGACGGTGTTTTAATTTTTATACCTGATGAGAGTACTCAAAGTAGGGTAGAAAAGCTATGCAAAAAGATGCTAGAATGTATACGTGCACCGTTTTTAAATGAAGAACTAGAGAATATAAGCATTACTGCATCAATAGGTGTATGTACATATCCTCATTCAGGAAGTATTGTAAAGACATTATTAGATAATCTTGATTTAGCAACCTTTGTTTCTAAACGAAATGGAGGAAATAAGGTTACAAGCTATTATGCGACACTTTCAGATGATGAACGAGATAATATGATGTATTATGAGGAAATAAGAACAGCAATTCAAAAGAAGGAGTTCATTTTATATTATCAGCCTATCATCAATTTTGAAACAAAGACAATTTATGGAGCTGAAGCCCTAATGCGTTGGAATCACCCAACAAAAGGAGTATTACCTCCACAGGATTTTATTCAGCTTATGGAACAAACTGGAGATATTCATTGGGTTGGACAGTGGGGTATTGAAAGAATGATCAGATTCCAACAGGCAATGCATACTAAGTTTCCTGAGCTGCCACTTGTATTTTCGTTAAACCTTTGTTTAAAGCAATTATTGAATGCCAATATGGCTAAGGATTTAATTGAAATTGCTCAGAGACTAAATGTAAAAGCTAGCAGAATTATGCTTGAAATTACAGACTTTATGGTTTACGAGAAAATGAAGGTCGTCGAAGCAAATATCACAAGATTAAAGGCGTATGGTTTTAAGATTGCAGTAGACGGATTTCCTCTTACACCACAATCTGTTCTGGCTATCCAGAAATGCCCTGTTGATGTTGTTAAATTAGGAAGAGTATTTTTAAAGGATATTACGAATAATTTCTCTCAAGAAAAGTTATTAGTCAATTTAATTGACTATTGCCACAAAAACAAAAAAATTGTTGTTTGTGAAGGTATAGAAACTAAAGAGCTTTTAAACTATGTTTTAGAACAACGTGTAAATTATGGCTCTGGATTCTTTTTTGCAAGAGCATTAGACATTCCGTCTTTCATCAAATTTATTGAAGAGGAACGTTGGAAAACGAAATTAGATTAAGGATTGAGCTGAATGAAAATATCAGCTATAATGCACAAATTTATTGAATTATATAGCAGTTTGTTGTATAATTTAGAAGTAAAAAAACTGAAAGGTTGTGTTGAATATGGGAAGAGCGCATGAGGTTCGTGCAGCATCTATGGCAAAAACTGCAGCAATGAAGTCTGCAAAATATGCAAAATGGGGAAAGGAAATTTTTATTGCAGCTAAGTCTGGTGTTCCTGATCCTGAAATGAATCAAAGCTTAAAGAGAGTTATTGAACGTGCTAAGAAGGATCAATGTCCTGCTGATGTTATTAAGCGTGCTATCGCTAAGGCAGCTGGTGTTGCTTCTGGTGCTTCTAAGGAAAAAACATATGAAGGCTATGGTCCAGGCAATGTAGCTATGATTGTTGAATGTACTACAGATAATGATAATCGTACATTTACAGATGTTCGTACTGCATTTAATAAGACTGGTGGTCAATTAGGTACTTCAGTTGGCTATATGTTTAGTCGTAAGGCTAGATTTGTATTTGCAGGAATGTCAGAGGATGAGGCAATGGAAGCTTTAATGATGGCAGATGCAGACTGTGAGGAAATTAAAACAGATGAGGATGGCAATACATTAATTCTTGCAGATCCTAAGGATTTTGAATCAATTAAGGCTGCATTAGAAGGTGCTAATCCAGAATTAGAATTCGATGAGGCTGCAGTATCCTTAGTACCATCTAATTATGTTGATCTTGATGAAGATCATGAGGCTAAGTTCAGAAGATTATTAGATTTGCTTTCTGAATTAGATGATGTTCAAGATGTTTATCATAATGCAAATATCTCTTTAGATGACGAAGAATAATTTAAAAGCAATGACAATTAGGCGTTTTGTCTAAGAGATCATTGCTTTTTTGTTCGTAATCAAGAAGACTACTTATATTCACGAAAAAGATTTTACTCTAACCCTGATTTTCTATTTGAATTAAATGGCATTTTGATAAAAAAATCAATATAAAGCCTAAATCTCTTATAAAATAATTACTTCTATTCATTGTATTTTTTTGGTTATTGTATTATAATATTAAAAGAAGTATTTACTTATTAGGAGGAAATTAAAATATGCCATTAGTTAATGTAAAAGAAATGATGGAAAAGGCTAGAGATGGCCACTATGCAGTAGGTGCATTCAATATTAATAACCTTGAATGGACAAAGGCAATTCTTCTTACTGCAGAAGAATTAAAGGCACCAGTAATTTTAGGAGTATCAGAGGGTGCAAATAAGTATATGACAGGATATAAGGTTGTAGCTGATATGGTGAAGGCTATGATTGAAACCTTAAATATTACAGTTCCTGTAGCATTACACTTAGACCATGGTACTTATGAAGGTGCACAAAAGGCTTTAGCTGCTGGATATTCATCAGTTATGTTTGATGGTTCACATTATGATATTGAAGAAAATGTTGAAAAGACAAAGGAAATCGTTGCTTTAGCTAAGAAGCTAGGTGCTACTGTAGAAGCCGAGGTAGGCTCTATTGGTGGTGAAGAGGATGGAGTTACTGGTCGTGGAGAAGTAGCAGATCCAGCTCAATGTAAGATGATTGCTGATTTAGGCATTGATATCTTAGCTGCTGGTATTGGTAATATTCATGGTCAATATCCAGCAAACTGGCAAGGTCTTGATTTTGAAACATTAGCTGAAATTAAGAAGGTTTGTGGAAATATGCCGCTTGTTTTACATGGTGGTACTGGTATTCCTGAGGATATGATTAAAAAAGCTATTTCTTTAGGCGTATGCAAAATCAATGTTAATACAGAATGTCAATTATCCTTTGCAGCAGCAACTCGTGCTTATATCGAGGCTGGTAAGGATAAAGAAAAGAAGGGCTTTGACCCTCGTAAGCTTTTAGCTCCAGGTACAGAGGCAATCAAGCAAACCGTTAGAGATAAAATGGAAATGTTTGGCTGTATCGGAAAAGCAAATTAATAAAATAGTTGGGGCGATGAAAATCGCCTCTTCATTTTGAAAAGGAGAAAATATGAGAATCGCTTTAATTAATGAAAATTCCCAAGCAGGGAAAAATGAACTTATTTATAATACTTTAAATATGGTAGCCACTAAGTATGGGCACATAGTAGACAATTACGGAATGTTTAATGCAGAGGATAAGGCATTAACTTATGTACAAAATGGACTACTTGCAGCTATATTAATCAACTCAGGTGCTGCTGATTTTGTAGTGACAGGCTGTGGAACAGGAAGTGGTGCAATGCTTGCATGTAATTCCTTCCCTAAGGTATTATGTGGTTTAATTGTAGACCCATCTGATGCTTATATGTTTGGTCAAATTAATGATGGTAATTGTGCAGCCTTCCCTTTTGCTAAAGGCTTTGGCTGGGGAGCAGAATTGAATTTAGAGTACTGCTTTGAAAAACTATTTAATGGTCCAAGAGGACAAGGTTATCCCAAGGAGAGAGTTGTTCCTGAACAAAGAAACAAGAAGATATTAGATGGAGTTAAGGAAATTACACACACACCTATGTTGGAAATATTAAAAAGAATCGATAGAAACTTTTTATTAGAAACAATAGATCGTCCTTCCTTTAAAAAGTATTTCTTTGCAAATGCGAAGGATAAAGATATTATTGCATATATAAACACTGTACTTAAATAAGAGAAAGAGAATGATTTTATGAAGATCGTCATTAATATGCTATCTAAGGCAGATAGCGTAGAGGGACAAGGTGTAGGTAGTGCTTATATTGAACAAGTGAATCTTGTAAAAGAGGAATTAAGCGATATTTTTGAGGTACGGATTAATTCTAAAAAAAAGGCAGATATTGTTCATGTACATTCTGTAAATCCTAGCTTTTATATGCGATTTAAAAAGAAAAACGGCATACGTGTAATGTATTGTCATTTTCTTCCTGAAACGTTGAAGGGATCTATAAAGCTTCCTAAACTATTCTTTAACATCTACTGCAGATATGTAATGTCTTTTTATAAAAAGGCGGAATATTTGGTTGTTGTAAATCCTATATTTATTGAAGATTTAATCAAATTAGGTGTAAAAGAAGAGCATATAAAATATATACCTAACTATGTATCTAAAAGTCAGTTTTATCCAATTTCAAATGAAGAAGTGTTTTCTGTGAGAAGGAAGTATAATCTTCCTGAAAATAAATTTATTGTTTTAGGCTGTGGACAGGTTCAAACAAGAAAGGGTGTAACTGATTTTGTAGAGGTTGCTAAAAACAATCCAGACATTGAATTTGTTTGGGCAGGAGGATTTAGCTTTAAGGCAATTACAGATGGCTATAATGAGCTTAAAAAGATTTATGAGAATCCACCATGTCCAAACCTTCATTTCATTGGTATTATTCCAAGAACAGAAATGAATGAGATTTTTAATATGGCAGATTGCTTATTTATGCCTTCCTATAATGAATTGTTCCCTATGTCTATTTTGGAGGCAGCTTCTGTTGGAAAGCCGATCCTTCTTAGGGATTTAGATTTATATAAGAATATATTATGGGATAATTATTTAGTAGGAACAAACAATGAGGAATTTTCTGAATGTATTCGTAAATTGGCACAAGATTCCCAATATTACGAAGAAGGCTGTGTTTTATCAGAGCATATTTCAGAGTATTATTCCAAGAAGAATGTTGCTAAGCTATGGAAAGATTTTTATCTTTCTATTTATGAAAAAAACAAACAAGAATAACTATTGTATTGAAACATAAACAATAGAAGAATTAACAAGGAGATGAAGTATGCAAAACATAAGATATAAAAAGGCATTTCTTAAGGAATGCCGTACTCAGAAAAAAAGAACATTGTTTTCCATTCTTCAAACACATTTTAAAATTAGTGTGAAAATGGTTTTGGCATGTTTTGCATGCTTAATTCTTATTTCAACTAATTTCATAACTGTATCTGCTGATGGCGGAGTGTCTAATAATCGTACAGTTAAAGCTGGTATTTTTAACTTTGAAGGCTATCATATGAAGGATAATGAAGGTAAATTGTCTGGCTATGGTATTGAATTTCTTAATCTTGTATCTGAATACTCAAGGCTAAATTTTCAATACACAGGCTATGATAGCTCCTGGAATGATATGCTCTCTATGCTTGAAAATGAGGAAATTGATGTTGTAACCTCTGCCAGTAGAACGCCAGATCGTGAAGAAAAGTTTGACTTTTCCTTGCCTATAGGAAGAAGAAAAACAATTCTTTCCATACAAGTGGATAACGAGGAGCGTATTCGTGGGAACTACGAAACTTATAATGGCATGACTGTTGGTCTGGTAAAAGGGAGTAGTCAAAATCAAAGCTTAGAAGATTTTGCAGCAGAAAAAGGATTCAAGTATAATTCACGAGAATACGATGATTCTAATCTTCTTGCTACAGCATTACAAAAGGGCGAAATTGATGCAATACTTTCTAGTAATCTAAGAAAGGCAGAAAATGAACAAGAATTAGATGTTACTGAAGAAGCTGACTTTTATGCAATTGTTAAAAAAGGAAATACTGCGCTTCTTAACGAAATTAATTATGCCATTAAACAAATGGATATTAATAAGGGTGACTGGAAAAACGAACTATTTTATAAATATTATGGTCCGGTTTATTCTTCTGCACTAACGTTTACTGAGCGTGAAAAAGCATATCTTAATCAAGTGATTTCAGGACAAAAAACCATCACGGTTACTGCACATGAAGATAGAGCTCCTTATTCCTATACAGAAAACGGGGAATTAAAAGGTATCTTACCAGATTATTTTGCAGAGATTATGCACCTTGCTGCTACAGGAATGGGAGTTGAAAAGCTACCATATACTTTAGTACCTCCAGCTGACCAAGCAGAGTACAATCAGCTTTTAAATGGTGGAGTGAATGTTGTGATAGATGGTATTAACCCTCATTTTATCGAAGAAGATAAAGTTGTTAGTGGTTTTCATACGGATAATTATATGACTGCCAGAATGGCAAGGGTAATCAGACAGGATCATTCAGGCGAGTTTAAAAAAGTTGCTGTATCTGAATCTCAAGGTAAAAATCTTGTGGAGTCCTATTTAAAGGGATATGAGGTTAAAACCTATTCTACTGGGGAAGAAGCTATGCGTGCTGTGCTGAATAAAGAGGTAGATGTAGCTTATGTTTATTCTTATGCAGCACAAATGTATATAAATCGAGGACATGCCAATTCCTTATATTATAGCTCAGTAAATGGTATGGTTACTCAGCTTTGTATGCATATAAGTGAAGATACCGATCATGAGTTGCTTACAGTATTAAATAAATGTATAAAGCAAATGTCTGATGATACACTAAATCAATTAGCTTCAAATTATACTTCCTATAGCATTGGCGAATTGACTTTTGGAGAGTATCTGAAAGCACATCCAGAGATTATAATTATGGTTGTTGTGGCTATTGCTTTAGTTATCTTTGTTATGGTTGCCCTTTATTTAAGAGGCAGATGGAATAGAAAGCTTTTTAATGCAACAGAACAAATAAATAAAAAGATGGGAGAACAGCTTTCCATTGTAAAAGCGCTGAGTCGAGATTATGTCAATGTTTATGCTATTGATGAAGAAAAGAGAACGGCTCGTATTATAAAATTGGAAGGGTATATAGCGGATGGTTTAAAAAAGGATTCCATAGAGGATTACAATTATAGTGCTATCCTTAATAACTATATCCGTAATCGTGTTCATCCTGATGATCAAGAAGAGTTAATTCATGCCCTTTCCCTGGAAGTTATAAAAGAAAAATTAAGTACAGAAGATACTTATTGGGGAACTTATCGTATAGTAGATGGTGAAGATATTCATCATTTCCAATATACATATTTAAAAATAGAAGATAAAGATTATGAGAATGAAAGCTTTATTCTTGCGGGTTTCCGTAACATTGATGAGATGATTCGTAAGGAGCAGGAACAGAAAAATGTATTATCAGAGGCACTTGCTCAAGCGCAATATGCTAATAAGGCTAAGACGACTTTCTTAAACAATATGTCTCATGATATTCGTACACCTATGAATGCTATCATTGGATTTACATCTTTAGCGGTAACCCATATTGATAATAAAGAGCAAATACGCGATTATTTAAGTAAAATTATGACCTCTGGTAATCATTTGCTTAGCTTAATCAATGACGTTTTAGATATGAGTCGAATTGAAAGTGGTAAGGTTAAGATTGAGGAAAAAGAAACCAGTCTTCCTGATATTATGCATGATCTGAAAACTATTGTTCAGGCTGATGTAAAATCAAAGCAGTTAGAGTTCTACATTGATACACTAGATGTAACAAATGAGACGATTATATGTGATAAGCTTCGTTTGAATCAAGTACTTTTAAATCTTTTAAGTAATGCAATGAAATATACTAAACCTGGTGGTATGGTTAGCGTTCGTGTAACTCAGAAGGCTGAAGCACTAGATGGCTATGCAAATTATGAGTTTAGTGTTAAAGATACTGGTATTGGTATGAGCAGTGAATTTTTGAAGCACGTTTTTGAACCATTTGAAAGAGAACAGACTTCTACAGTAAGTGGTATTCAAGGAACAGGTCTAGGACTTGCAATTACCAAAAATATTGTAGATATGATGGGTGGAACAATTACAGTACAAAGTGAAGTAGGCAAGGGTTCAGAGTTTGTTGTCACCTTTAATTTCAAGGTTGCAGATGCCCCTATTGATCAAAAGCAAATAGAACAGCTTAAGAATCTTAGAGCTCTTGTAGTGGATGATGATGTAAATACCTGCATGAGCGTCAGCAAAATGCTTTCTACAATAGGAATGCACCCTGATTGGACCACTCTTGGAAAAGAAGCAATTATTCGTACCAAATTCTCTTTGGAACAAAACGAACCTTATAGTGCCTTTATTATTGATTGGTTAATGCCAGATATGAATGGTATTGAGCTTGTTCGTCGTATCCGCAAGGTTATAGGGGATACAACCCCAGTAATCATATTAACTGCTTATGATTGGACCGATATTGAGACTGAAGCAAAAGAAGCAGGAGTTACTGCATTCTGTTCTAAACCGATTTTCTTATCTGAACTAAAGAGTGTTTTAATTGCACCATATATGGACCAAAAAACAGAAGAACCAGATATAACTGAGGAATTCCACTTTGAAGGAAGAAAGCTTCTGTTAGTTGAAGATAATGAATTAAATCAGGAAATTGCCCAAACAATTCTAGAAAGTGTGGGTTTTGTCATTGATGTTGTCGATGATGGAAGTGTAGCTGTAGAACAAATGAAAAAGATGCCTGCAGGGACATATGATCTCATTCTTATGGATGTACAGATGCCTATTATGAATGGATATGAGGCAACGAGAATTATTCGAGCTCTAGAAGATCCAAAAAAGGCGTCAATTCCAATTGTGGCAATGACTGCTAATGCTTTTGATGAGGATAGAAAAGAAGCAATGGAGGCTGGAATGAATGGCTATGCAGCCAAGCCAATAGAAATAGAAAAACTAATGAAGACGTTAAAAGAACTTTTAAAATAAATGTCTTTCAATATATTTTTCAATGAATATCCTTAAAAATGTAAAGTTCTCGGATTTATTTTTCCGAGAGCTTTTTATTTTGCCTTATAACCAGAATAAAAAGCCCCAATAAATGTTGGGGCTAGCTTAAGCTTCCTTTTCTTTTTTGCTGGTTGAAAACAGCATTGTACATATCAAACTCATTATTTTTATAGATTCGATACTCTAATGCCACTTCATAAAAAATGGATTCCGCAGGATTCATTTCTATTCCATTTTTTTCAAATAACGGATTTACGATATCGTTAAGCATAGGGAAGAATACATCGGGTACATTTTCTTTTTTATCCAAATAGATGTTGATTTGTTCCTCAAAGGAATCTAATTCCTTCATACTATCCTTCAAATCAGAATTTTGGTTTAGAAGCTCAGCTTGGAATTCATGTACATATAATAGCAAATTGATTGTTTTCGCACATTTTTCCATCTCTTCGTAGTCTTCTTTAAATGTGTAGTCTAAGATAGTTTTAATGGTATAAAAATTATCATAGATATAATCAAAGCCAACAGAGAAGAATACCTCCTCTTCATCAGAGAGATGATTTTTTTGGATGTATAATTCATATAGATAATCTACAACAGCAATTACAGAGGTAAACCTAGAGATGGTTTTACTCTTTGTTTTTACAAGTCGGAAGATGAAGTCATAATTCTCCTTTTTCCAGCTTGCATAATCCTCATAAATATTCATAAATGCCTCTTAGTTACGATTACGATTGTGAGGGAATAGAAGAACATCACGAATGTTTGTTTTACCAGTTAAAAGCATAATAGTTCTATCAATACCGATACCAATACCGCCTGTAGGTGGCATGCCATATTCTAATGCTTCAACGAAGTCTATATCAATTTCACAAGCTTCATCATTTCCTAAATTTCTTTCCTGTAACTGACGAGTGAATCTTTCCATTTGATCTAGTGGATCATTTAACTCTGTAAAGGCATTACCATATTCTGTTCCGCCCATGAATATTTCAAAACGGTCTGTAAATCTTGGATCATCTGGATTTTTCTTGGCTAGTGGAGAGATCTCTAGCGGATGTCCATATAGAATAGTAGGCTCTACTAACTTTTCTTCTCCATATTTTTCGAAGAATGCATTGATGATATGTCCAACACCTGTGAAGTGAGCAGGAACCTCAATTCCGTGCTCTTTTGCAAGAGCCTTAGCCTCATCTAAGGACATTTGCTTCCAGAAGTCAACACCACATTCTCTTTTAATTAAATCTACCATATGAATTCTTTCAAATTTAGATAAGTCATAGGTATGACCGTCAAATTCAACAGTAGTAGTACCTAAAACCTCTAAAGCTACAGATTTGAAGAAGTTCTCAGCCAAATTCATCATACCTTCCATATCTGAGTATGCCAAATAAGCTTCTACAGTAGTGAATTCAGGGTTATGTCTAGAATCTACGCCTTCATTTCTAAATAAACGTCCAATTTCGTAAACAGCTTCCATACCTCCAACGATAAGACGCTTTAAAGGTAATTCAGTTGCGATACGAAGATAAAATGGCATATCTAGTGCGTTATGATGTGTAATGAAAGGACGAGCTGCTGCTCCTCCTAAAATAGGCTGTAAAACAGGTGTTTCTACCTCTACAAAGCCTTGATTGTCGAAGAAGTGCTGAATTGCACGAATGATTTTTGGACGCATAAATGCAACTCTTCTAGAATCATCGTTTACTATTAAATCTACATATCTTCTACGACGAGCCTCTTCAACATCTTGAAGACCATGGAATTTTTCAGGTAGTGGCTTAATTGCTTTAGAAAGATGAGTAAATACCTTACAACGAACAGTAAGCTGTCCTGTGTTTGTTCTCATAACAGAGCCTTCAATACCTAAAATATCTCCAATATCTGATTTGATGAAAACATCATAAACATCCTCGCCCAAAATTTCTTTTGAAATATAGCACTGGATAGTTCCAAATTTATCTAATATATTGATAAAGCCAATTTTTCCTTGACGTCTTTTTGCAATCATACGTCCTGCAATTTTAACATTAAATTCTTTTTGTTCTAAATCCTCTTTCGTATAGCTATCATATTGTTCTACGATTGTTTTAGAATTTGCAGTACGGTCATATCTTTGACCGAAAGGACGAATACCTTTATCCTCTAAATACTTTATTTTTTCAATTCTAATTCTTTCTTGTTCAGGTCTTTTTTCCATAAGTATACCCTCCTTTTTACAAC
>CAMWJY010000006.1 GCA_947174685.1 uncultured Mollicutes bacterium
GAGTATATATCCATATTTAATCTAAATTCAGAGTTAACAAATATAGAAATCACCTCTGCTAAAGTAGAAAAAATTCTAGAATCTGAAATCTTAGAGCTTACCATTTCAGATAAATTTGTAGGAATAGAGGATTTAGTTATTCCTAGTATTGTCGTTCATGAAGTAGAGACTTTAAGAAATGAAGAAAAAGAACAGATAGGAAAAGAAGAACTTAAGGCATTCTTTAATGCTCTTCTTGCTACGAGTGGTACAATTCATGCAAACAGCTTTGAATTAAATCATATCAATCTGCCAACGACTAAAGAAGATGCAGATATAATGACTGGCTCTCTTATTGTAGCAGCAACACTATCTAGTAAGATTATGACTAATTCTTCCGCTGTATGTGTTATTGATGAAAAGAAAGTTTCCTATACGTATCAGTCTTTGACTTCTGAGGATCAGTATATTGAGCAAGAGGAGCTTTCCAGCTTGTTACTTGCTTTAACTGTGGGAGTTGGACTAAATGATCCTACGAATTTAAGCTTTAATGAAATTGCAATTCCTACTACGGATGAAAAGAAGCAGGCTTTAACAAACAGTGAAATCATTAGAGCAACGATTTCTCAAAAGGTATTAAATCAGGATGCAGTCAGCATTGATAAGTATAGCTCTAATTTAGATATCTCTAGACATTATAATAGAAATTCTGTTGGAATTCTAAGTAAAACCGAAATACTCAATATTATAAAGGGACTTGAGCTTTTGAATCCTACAAATGGAAGCTTTGACAATCTTGTCTTAGATGTTAGAGAAATCTTAATGATGCCAAATAAGGAAACGGTTTTAAGGGCAATTTCAGAATCTGATGTATATCTGTATATCATTTCCAAAACATTAGGAGAGGATCAAGGATATGGATTTAAATCCTATCAGATATTTACGACTACAGAAAGTACTGCTATAATTGATGGTATAGATTATATCTATCAGCCAAGCTTATATCCAGGTAGATATACTATTAACTATCCATCTACTCCTAAAGAGGTATATTCCTCCTTTAATTTAACAGAAGCTTCAGCGTACATTTGTGAAAGCATAGATATTTTAGCTTTACAAAATACAATGCAAAGTACTTATTAAATAAGTATTAGGCAGGGGGATTCCCTGCCTTTTTTCTTGCATAAATTTATTAAAAAACGTAAAAATCGAATTATAAATAAAATTTATAGAAATGATAGGTGAAATTGTCAAAAATCCAAAAAAGCTAGCATTTCATGGTATGGTAAACCTTACATTTTACTTGTCAAGACAAAAATCGATAAAATTTATTTATAGAAAGATACAAAAAAATTAAATAGAATAATAATCATATTTACATATTGTTTTCATTATATTGAGGTGCTATCATTGAGATACTTTTATCAAGCGACAAAATTTTTAGGAGGTTGTTATTATGAAAATCATCAAGAGAAGCGGAACAGAAGTTAAATTCGATATTAAGAAGATAACTGAGGCTATTCGTAAGGCGAATAGTGAGGTTATGGAACAGGAACAATTAGATGAGGAAACCATTTTACAACTTTCTAATAATGTATTAAAATCTTGCAAAAAGGCAAAGTATGCACTTGGTGTTGAAGAGATTCAAAACCTAGTTGAAAATGAATTAATGAGCATTCATGCATATAATGTTGCAAGAAAGTATATTACGTATCGTTATAAAAGAGCTTTAATTCGTAAGTCAAATTCTACGGATGAGCAAATCTTAAGCTTGATAGAGTGTAACAATGAAGAAGTAAAACAAGAGAATTCTAATAAGAACCCAACTGTAAATAGTGTGCAAAGAGACTATATGGCTGGTGAGGTTAGCAAGGATATTACGAAGCGTTTTTTATTGCCAGAAGATATTGTTAAGGCTCATGAGGAAGGTATTATCCATTTCCATGATTCTGATTATTTTGCTCAGCATATGCATAACTGCTGTTTAGTTAATTTAGAGGATATGCTTCAAAATGGTACAGTTATTAGTGAAACGATGATTGAAAAGCCAAAGAGCTTCTCTACAGCCTGCAATGTTGCAACCCAGATTATTGCCCAGGTTGCTTCAAGCCAATATGGTGGACAATCTATTACTCTTTCTCATTTAGCTCCATTTGTAGATGTTTCTAGACAGAAGCTAATTAAGGAAGTTCGTGAAGAGTTTGCTGCACAAGGTATAGAGGCAACGGAGGAGCAAATTGCTAAGGTTGCAGAAATGCGAGTAAGAAATGAAGTTAAAAAGAGCTGTCAGATTATTCAGTATCAGGTTGTTACATTAATGACAACAAATGGCCAAGCTCCATTTGTAACTGTATATATGTATTTAAATGAAGTACCTGCAGGAAGAACTAGAGATGACCTAGCTATGATTATAGAAGAAATGCTTCATCAAAGAATTCTTGGTGTTAAAAATGAAAAGGGTGTTTATATTACACCTGCTTTCCCTAAATTAATTTATGTTTTAGAGGAGAACAATATCTATCCAGATTCTGAATATTACTATTTGACAGAGCTTGCTGCTAAATGTACTGCAAAGAGAATGGTACCAGATTATATTTCTGAAAAGGTAATGAAGAGCTTAAAGGTGAATGAAAATGGTGAAGGAGATTGTTATCCTTGTATGGGATGCCGTTCCTTCCTTACTCCCGATTCAACTATCCATTTAGGAAATATTGCCAATGCAGGGAACTATGTTGAAGGCAAAGGAAAATATTACGGAAGATTCAATCAGGGTGTAGTTACCTTAAATTTGGTTGATATTGCATGTTCTTCTGGTAAGGATATGGATAAGTTCTGGAGTTTAATGGAAGAGCGTTTAGAGCTTTGTTATCGTGCTTTAATGTGTCGTCACAAGAGATTACTTGGAACACCTTCTGATGTTGCTCCTATTTTATGGCAGCATGGTGGTCTTGCAAGACTTAAGAAGGGCGAGGTTATCGATCGTCTTTTATTTGATGGATATTCTACAATTTCTTTAGGATATGCTGGTTTAAGTGAATGTGTGAAATATTTAATTGGTGAATCTCATACTACAGAGGAAGGCTCTAAATTAGGTCTAAAGATTATGCAAAAATTAAATGATGCTTGTGCGAAATGGCGAAAGGATACTAATATTGCATTCAGTGTTTATGGTACTCCACTTGAGTCAACTACTTATAAGTTTGCAAAATGCCTTCAAAAACGCTTTGGAGTCATTCCAGGTGTTACAGATAAGAACTATATCACAAACAGCTATCATGTCCATGTAACAGAGGAAATTGACGCTTTCAGTAAGCTAACCTTAGAATCTAAATTCCAAAAGCTATCTCCAGGTGGAGCTGTAAGCTATGTTGAGGTTCCAAATTTACAAAATAATATTCCTGCAGTTATCGCTTTAATGCAGCATATCTATGAGACGATTATGTATGCTGAGTTAAATACAAAGAGCGATTTCTGTCAGTGCTGTGGATATACTGGTGAAATTGTAATTGTTACAGATGCAGATGACAAGTTGATTTGGAAATGTCCAAACTGTGGTAATACAGATGAATCAAAATTAAATGTTGCACGTCGTACCTGTGGCTATATTGGTACTCAGTTCTGGAATCAAGGTAGAACTCAAGAAATCAAGGAAAGAGTTCTTCACCTATAATGAATTATGCAACGATAAAGAAATATGATATAGCCAATGGCTTAGGAGTTCGAGTTTCTTTATTTGTCAGTGGCTGTACACATCATTGTAAAAATTGCTTTAATGCCGTTGCCTGGGATTTCAATTATGGAAGCCTCTTTACTAAAGACGTAGAGGATGAAATCATTGCTGCTTTAAATCAACCTATGATTACTGGCTTGTCTTTATTAGGGGGAGAGCCTATGGAGCCTCAAAATCAAAGAGGACTTTACGACTTTTTGAAGCGTGTAAAAAAAGAAGTTCCTAATAAGGATATATGGTGTTATACAGGCTATACATTAGAAACAGATTTATTAAAAGGAAGAGCTCATATAGACATTACAGATGACTTTTTATCTATGATAGATGTATTAGTAGATGGAAAATTTGTAGAGGAGCTCAAGGATATAACCTTGAAATTTAGAGGCTCTTCGAATCAAAGAGTGATTGATTTAAAAAAGTCTTTGGCTACTCAACAAATAACAATAATAAATTTCGATTAATTGTGGCTAAAATGACCACAATTTTTCCATTTTATGGTATAATTTTATTGTTAGAGAAAAAATAATAAAAGAGGGATATTGTGAACGCATTAGAACGTATTAATGAATTAAAAGAAATATTGAATCAAGCCTCCTATGAATATTATGTTTTAGATCATCCTACCTTAGAGGATTATGAATATGATCGCTATATGGAGGAATTGATTCGTTTGGAAAATGAGCATCCAGATTTAAAAACTTCTGATTCTCCAACCAATAAAATTGGAGGAGAGGTTTTGACTAAATTTGAAAAGGTTGTTCACACCACAAAAATGATGAGCTTAAGTGATGCCTTTAGTTTTGAGGAACTTAAGGATTTTGATGCTAGAGTGAAGAAGGAAGCCCCAACTGCCACCTATTGCTGTGAGTTAAAGATTGACGGTCTTTCTGTGTCCTTAAGATATGTTGATGGAGTATTAACCCTAGGTGCTACTCGTGGTAATGGAGAAATTGGAGAAAATATTACGAATAATGTTAAAACGATTAAGAGTATTCCTCTAAGCTTAAAGGGTAAAGAAACACTTGAGGTGCGTGGAGAAATTTTTATGCCTAAGAAAAGCTTCCATGCCTTAAATGAAGAACGTGCCTTAAACGAAGAAGAGCTTTTTGCAAACTGCAGAAATGCTGCTGCAGGTTCTATCCGTCAGTTAGATAGCAAGGTTGCTGCCAAACGTAATTTAGATGCGTTTTTATATTATTTATTAGATGATACAAGCTCTACTCAGGCAGAAGCCTTAGAAGCAATGAGAAAGCTAGGCTTTAAGGTGAATACCTTGTATAAGCATTGCCAAACTATGGAGGATGTTTTTGCCTATATCAATGAAATGGCAGAGGCTAGACCTGATTTACCTTATGATATAGATGGAATTGTAATCAAGGTTAATGAGAAAAATCTTTATCCTATTATTGGAGAAACTGTAAAATATCCAAAGTGGGCAATTGCCTATAAATTTCCACCTGAGGAAGTTAAAACAGAGCTTTTAGATATTACCTTCCAGGTAGGTAGAAGTGGAGTGATTACTCCAGTTGCTAACTTTAAGCCAGTCTTTGTTCAAGGCTCTGTCATTTCTAAGGCCACCTTGCATAATGAGGATTATATTTTGGCTAAGGATATTCATATTCATGATATGGTACTTATCCGTAAGGCAGGAGATGTTATCCCTGAGGTTGTTCGTCCTGTGGCAGAGGACCGGACCGCAAATGCTGTTCCTTTTAAGATGATTGAGCTTTGTCCATGCTGCCATACCAAGCTTGTTCGTAAGCCTGGAGAAGCAGACTATTTCTGTATGAATCCGGACTGTAGTGAGAAGCAGGTCAATCGTTTAATTCATTTTGCATCTAAGCCTGCTTATAATATTGATTCCTTAGGAGATAAGCTTGTTTTACAGCTTTTTGAGACAGGATTTTTAAAAACCATTGCTGATATATTTAAATTGAAGGATCATTATGAGGAACTCATTACCTTGCCAGGACTTGGTGAGAAGAGTATTGACCATTTGCTTGAGGCAGTAGAGGGTTCTAAAAAGAACAATTTAAATCAACTCTTATTTGGATTAGGAATTAAACATTGTGGTGCTAAAATTTCTACTTTAATATGTAAGAATTTTAAGACAATGGATAAAATAATGAATGCTAGCTATGAGGAGCTTGCTAATATCAATGATATTGGTGAGGCCATTGCTTATGAGCTTACGGAGTTTATGAAGCTGGAGGAGAACAGAGCCTTAATTGAAGAATTAAAGCTTTATGGATTAAATATGGAATATCATATGGCTGATATTCATGAGAATTATTTTACAAATAAAAAATGTGTACTTACAGGTACTTTAGATTCTATGGGAAGAAGTGAAGCAAAGAAGCTCATTGAGAGCTTTGGTGGAAGCTTATCTGAGTCAGTAAGTGCTAAGACGGATATCTTGATTCTAGGAGCTAACCCAGGAAGCAAGTATGATAAGGCCAAAAAGCTTGGAATCTATATTATGGAGGAACAAGAATTCTTATCTAAAATCAATGAATAAATTTTGAGGTGGAGTATGGATTATATTACAATAAAAGGAGCTCGGGAGAACAATTTAAAAAATATCTCGATAGAGCTTCCTAAAAATAAATTTATAGTAATGACAGGCTTATCTGGATCAGGAAAATCTTCCTTAGCCTTTGATACGATTTATCAGGAAGGTCAAAGACGCTTTGTAGAATCCTTATCCAGCTATGCAAGACAGTTTATAGGTTCTATGGATAAACCGGATGTAGATAGTATAGAAGGACTATCCCCAGCGATTTCAATTGACCAGAAATCTGCCAGTCATAACCCTCGTTCCACTGTAGGAACTGTAACAGAAATCTATGATTATTTACGTGTCCTTTTCGCAAGAATTGGTACACCTTACTGTCCTACACACCATATTCCTATTTCTTCATTTTCTAATGAACAAATTGTAAATAAGATTTTAGAATTGCCAGAGGGCACTAAAATCTTTATAACCTCTCCAGTAGTATTTAGAGAAAAAGGAGAGCATAAAGCAGTTTTTACAAAGTATCTTCAGGAAGGCTTTGTAAGAGCCATAGTAGATGGTGAGACAATAGAATTAGATCAGCCAGTAGCTTTAGAAAAGACAAAGAAGCATACGATTGAAATTGTGGTAGAACGTTTAATTTTAAAGGAAGGAGTACGTAGTAGAATTGCCGAGGCAGTAGAGCTTGCGGTGAAGTATTCTAAGGGCTATGTTCAGGTATATTCTAATAATGAGCCCACCTTTTATTCTACTGTGCATGCATGTCCAGAATGTGGCTATTCTTTGGCTACTTTAGAGCCAAGAATCTTTTCTTTCAATAACCCATTAGGGGCTTGTCCAGATTGTAATGGTCTTGGGAAGAAGCTTACAGTTTCAGCTGATTTGGTTATTGATGGTGATAAGTCCTTAGAAAAGGGCTGTATAGTCCCTTATCGAAATCAGGATAAGGAAAACTTAAATAATGCTATGCTTGAACAGACCTGTAGCTATTATAATATCGATATGAAGAAGCCTTTTAAGGATTTAACCGAAGAACAAAAGAAGGTTATTCTTTATGGCTCTAAAGATATAATTAGCTTCAAATTACGTTCTACAAGTGGGCGTGTTCATGATAAAAAGGATTACTTTGAAGGTATTATTACAAACTTTCAAAGAAGATATGTAGAAACAAATAGTGACTGGATTAGAGACTGGATTGAAACCTACATGGTAGAGCATCAATGTTCTAGCTGTAAAGGTGCTAGATTGAATCCAAGTATTTTAAATATTTATATTGAGGATAAAAACATTTATGATGTTTGTTCTATGCCTATAGATGAGCTTTATGACTGGTTTAAAGGATTAAAGCTAAGTGAAGAAAAACAGGTCATCTCTAGACTTGCCATTAAAGAGATTTGTGATCGTTTAACCTTCCTTAAAAATGTAGGACTGGAGTATTTAACCTTAAGTCGTTCTGCGGAAACCTTATCTGGTGGCGAAGCACAAAGAATTCGTTTGGCTACCCAAATTGGATCCAGATTAACAGGCGTTTTATATGTATTAGATGAACCTTCCATTGGTCTGCATCAGCGTGATAATGCAAGATTAATCAACACATTAAAGGAAATGCGTGATTTAGGAAACACCTTGATTGTTGTTGAGCATGATGATGAAACAATGAAGGCTTGTGATTATCTTGTAGATATTGGACCAAAAGCGGGAATCCATGGTGGAGGGGTTGTAGCAAAGGGTACACCTCAAGAGGTTATGGCAAGTCCTGATAGTATTACAGGAGCCTATCTATCTGGTCGTATGAAAATTGAGGTTCCTGAAACGAGAAGAAAGGGAAATAAAAAATCTATAAAAATTATTGGCGCTAAGGAAAATAATTTAAAAAATATTAATGTAACCTTCCCATTAGGAGTGATTACTTGTGTAACTGGTGTATCTGGATCAGGAAAATCTACTTTAGTAAATGAGGTATTATATAAAAATGCCTATGTAAGACTTTATTCTGCAAAAAAGGTTTCACCAGGAGCAGTTAAGAAAATAGAAGGCTTAGAAAATATAGATCGTATTGTTCACATTTCTCAACAACCAATTGGACGTACTCCTAGAAGTAATCCTGCGACCTATACAGGTGTATTTGATGATATCAGAGATTTATTTAGTCAAACAACAGATGCTAAAATCAAAGGATATGACAAATCCAGATTCTCCTTTAATGTTAGAGGAGGAAGATGTGAGGCATGTTCTGGAGATGGTGTAAAAAGAATTTCTATGCATTTCTTACCAGATGTCTTTGTTCCATGTGAGGTTTGTCATGGCACGAGATATCAACAGGAAACTCTAGATGTGAAATTTAAAGGAAAGAATATTGCAGATGTATTAGATATGACTGTAGAGGATGCTGTAGAATTTTTTGATGCTTTCCCTAAAATTAAAGCAAAGCTTCAAACCATTTATGATGTTGGCTTAGGCTATATCAAGCTAGGACAATCCTCAACGACCTTATCTGGTGGTGAGGCACAGCGTGTTAAGCTAGCTTATGAATTACATTCTAAAATATCACCACGATCATTATATATTCTAGATGAGCCAACTACCGGATTACATGTAGATGATATTAAGCGTTTAATGGAGGTTATCTCTAGAATTGCAGATGCTGGAGCCACTGTCATCATTATTGAACATAATTTAGATGTAATTAAGCTTGCAGATTATATTATCGATTTAGGACCTGAGGGTGGAAATCGTGGTGGAATGGTGCAATATGAAGGGACACCAGAAGAGCTTGTGAAGAAATGTAATTCTTACACCGCTCAATATTTAAGGCCACTATTAAAGTAAAAGAATCTCTATTTTTAGAGATTTTTTCTTTTAAGCAATAAGAAAGGGCAAATTTATTTGCTAAAATGCAATTATTATTATATAATAATAGGGTATGCTTGTTTTTATAGTTGGAGGTGAGGATAAGGATGAATCAAGATAAAAAGGATCAGATTAGACAAAATTTGGAGTATGCTAAGCAGGAATTAGAAGAATTAAAATCAAGAAATCCTGATGGCAATTATGATGAGTTAGAATTTATGATAAAAAAAATGGAAGACTTATTGGATAAAAATGATACCAGTTCTAAGTCTGGCATAGGTTTATTATTTAAACTCTTATTGTTTTTTATCTTGGCATATGTATCTTGTACCTTAGGTGTTACAGCAGTTTTTGGTTTTTCCCACTCTTTGCTAAGCCCTATTCCGTCTGTACAGTTCATCACTATAGTTCCTTTAACCTCATTAGTTTTATTTATAGTCCTTCGTATATTAAATTATATCAGCAATAAGGCTACGAAGCAGCCTATCTTTTCTATGATTCTTTTTGGAATTTTGGTAATCGTTGGTATGGCATTTTTAGATGATATGTGTATTCATCTATGTAGTAGCTTAGATAAATCTTTAGTTATGGCGACGGTGTTACTTATAACGACTTCGTTAATAGATCTATTTGTAACACAGAAATTATATTTGAAAATATAAAAGAAGCTTATAGTATTATGCTTAGATAGCAATATGATAGATTAGAAATTTCAATGATTCAAAAGATAGATAAAAAATCAAAAGGAGGAAAGAATAATGCTTAATTATATAAATCCATCATTTTCTTTATTTGGACTCGAGATCAGGTGGTATGCAATATGTATTTTAATAGGAGTCATTCTTGCTGTACTAGCTGGAGTAAAGGAAGGCAAAAAAATAGGCATTCCTAGTGATTATATTTATACAGGAGTAGTGATTGTACTTCCTTGTGCAATTCTAGGAGCACGTTTTTGGTGGGATATTTTTAATGCAGGTTCCATTCATTCCTTTACAGATGTCTTTGCAGTATGGCAAGGTGGACTAGCTATCCAAGGTGGTGTGTTAGCTGCATTACTCACTATCTATATTTATTGTAGAGTACGTAAGTTTTCATTTTATCGGATTTTAGATGTAGTAGCTCCAGGTTTTTTGATTGGACAGATTTGTGGCCGTTGGGGGAACTTTTGTAATCATGAGCTTTATGGACCTATAGTTCAAAATGTTGACCTATTTAAAAAGCTTTTACCTAGCTTTATCACAGAAAATATGTATATAAAGGATCATTTGACAACTGCATATCGTCATCCAACCTTTTTATATGAATCCATATTAAATTTAGTTGGTCTAGTATTGATGATGGTTGCTAGAAGAAAGTTTAAGAAATTGGAATCTGGAGATTTAATTGGTGGGTATTTGGTTTGGTATGGGCTTGTAAGAATTCCTATTGAAATTTTACGAAGCAACAGTGGTGCAAATGAAATTTTAATGGCTGGTCCAATTCCTATGTCTATTTTAATTAGTATCATCTTTATAGTTTGTGGAATAGCATTCTTAATAGTAAAACGATTTGTCGGACCAAGAACAAATTATCAAGAGCTTATGCAAAAGATTAAAGAAAACAAATATGACACCATTTTATTTGATTTAGATGGGACACTTTTAAATACAAGAGAGCTTATTAATAGAAGTTTCGTCCATACCTTTGGACATTTCAGACCAGATAAGGTTTTAACTGATGAAGAATTAGATTCATTTTTTGGCCCATCCTTACGTCAAACCTTCTCTAGATATAGTGATGATGAAAATGAAATTGAAGAGATGGTTAAATATTATAGAGATTTTAATGTAGCACTTCATGATGAGGTTGTTACAGCCTTTCCTGGAGCTAAGAGTATCATTAAAGCCTTAGCTAGAAAAGGGTATAAGGTAGGTGTAGTATCCTCAAAGAAAACAGATTTAGTTGAGCACGGACTTGATTTGTTTGGTATGCTTGATAATGTACGTGTTGTTATTGGAGAAGAGGATGTAAATCATCCAAAGCCAGATCCTGAAGGAATTTTAAAGGCTATGGAGATGCTTCATAGTAAAAAGGCATTATATGTTGGTGATGGTGTAGGTGATATTGAGGCTGGAAAAAATGCAGGTATAGATACGATAGGTGTACTATATTCTGACCGTAAGGAACAGATTATTGCTGCCGAGCCTACGTATACCATAAAGAGCTTAAGTGATATTTTAACGATTTTAGTGGAGTAGATTATGAGCTTTTCATTTGATGTAAAGGAAGATATTTTAAAAGTGAATATGGATGCTTCCTCACATCTTATTGAGCTTGAGGGCTGGTTGAGACTTGCTGGAGAAATTCATTTAAATCCGCTGCGCCTTGTTTTTTCTAGTGCAAACCTCCATATTCTCAGATATTATATAGGAATTTTGAAACAGCTTTATAGCAATACGAGTGTTAGTCTTGCTTCTAAGCAACAACAAAAGCTAAATCGTAAGACTATTTATTCCTGTATCATTGACGCTTCGGCAGAGACAATTATAGAAGATATAAGCTTACTTGAACCAATCTCTGTTCGTAAGGAGGAAATCTTAAATGAGACTCAATTATCCTTAGCCTATTTAAGAGGAGCCTTCTTAGCTAAGGGGAGTGTAAATGATCCCAATACCTCTAATTATCATTTAGAGATTTCAACTGACAAGGAGCTTGAGGCTTTATTTATCCAAAGATTGATGAATCTTTATAATTTGAATGCCCGGATTGCAAAAAGGAGAAATCATCTTATTGTATATATTAAGGAAAAGGATCGCATCGTTGAATTCTTAAGACGCATTGGTGCCAATGTCACGATGAATGAATTTGAAAATGCTATGATCAGACGTGAGATTTCAGCTAATATTAACCGGACCTTAAATACTGATGTTGCCAATCAGCAAAAGACAAACCGCAGTTCTACAGAACAGATGAAATACATTACCTATTTGGAATATAATTATCCTTTGGAGCGTTTAGACTCTAAGCTTTTACTGGTAATGAAGGTCAGAAAGGAAAACCCAGAGGCTTCATTAAACGAGCTTGTAGATATAATAAATGCAAGATTTAATGACCAAATCACAAAGTCAGGACTAAATCACCGTTTCCGTAAAATAAAAGAAATTGCCTTGGATTATAAGGCTAGGAAGGAAGAATAATATGCGTGTCGGTATTGACTTGGTAGAGCATAAGGATATGGAAAATAGGGATGAGCGTTTTATAAGGCATATTTTGACAGAACAAGAGTACTCCTATTATTCCAGTATTACCAATAAAAAAAGAAGGATAGAATATCTATCCTCTCGTTTTGCCTGTAAGGAGGCAATCTTCAAATGCTATCAGACAAAGGTAGCATTTCAAGATATAACTATCCTAAATAATTCTCTTGGAGCTCCTTACGCTCTTATCCATGATAAGAAGTCTGAGCTTCAATTAAGCTTATCTCATACGGATAATTATAGTGTAGCTGTGGCTATTCTTCCATTAAATGATGACGATTAGGTAAGAATAAAGCTACAATATTGAATAAGGCACAGATTCCAATGAAGATATAAACTATTCTTGTTAGAACAGAGCCTTCGCGAAATAACCATGTAACAATATTAAAATTAAATATTCCTACTAAAGCCCATGCTATACCGCCGACAATGGTGAATACAAGGGCTATTTTTTGTATTACAGACATTTCTTTACTTCCTCCTTTATTCATAGTTTTAACGAAAAGAGTTAACTTTATGCATAGTTCTATGGATTAAAGCATATTGTTTAGTGATTATAAAAGATGGGTGGAAAAATGAAAAAAATATTTGGTTTAATTTTATTAAGTTTATTAGTATTAGTAGGATGTAAAAACAAAAACAATATTGATGAGGTTACAAGAGTGACCAACTATCTATCTGGTTTGAGTTCTTATAGCTTGACTTCAAAGATGACAATCCAAAGACCAGACAAAAATGTAAGTGTCAATGTTGCGGTAGATTATTTATCTCCAGCTTATTATAAGGTAAGCTTTAAGGGGGATAATGAGCAGTTGATTATTAAAAATGATACAGGTGTTTATGTAATCACTCCTTCCTTAAACAAGGAATTTCGTTTTGATAGCAACTGGCCATTAAATAGCTCTCATGCTTATTTGTTAGAGGCAATCAATAAAGATATTAAGGCTGATGCAGAAGCAACAGGAAGCCAAAATGGTACAGATATTGTCATTGAATGCAAGATTACACATAAGACTAATCAAAAATTAAATAAGATGAAGTATACATGTGATGCAAGCTTCAAGCCCAAAAAGACAGTTTTCTTAAATGAAAATAATGAGGAATGCATTATAGTAGATTTTGATACCTTTACTCCAAATAGTAATTTGGGCAAGGATAATTTCAACGAAAAGAAATATCTAGGAGTACAGGAAGAAAAGCCAAATGAAGAGGAAACCTCTTTAAGTCTAACTGCTGGATATGTAGTAGAAGGAAGCAAGCTAGCCTCCTCTAGTAAAAAGGATGATACAACGATTCTTTGCTATAGCGGAGAAAGTGCATATACAATAATCGTTTCTCTAGTAGAGGTTACAGACGAGGTTGTGGCAATTGACACATACGATAGTGTTGAATTCTTAGAATGTGGTTTAGGCTTCCTAAATGAAAATACTATGAAGTTCTATAATGGGAATTATGAGATTACAATCTTCTCTAATCAGCTTACAGTAGATGATTACATTAATGTGGCTAACAGTATAACCTTAGCTTAAATAATTAAAAGACATTCCAAAAGGGAGTGTCTTTTTAGCTTTATTGAGAATATTTTAAACTTATAAATGAAAAATAGTGTTTTTCCTTGAATTTTTTTCCATTTTATTTTATAATATACTAGATGTAAAATA
>CAMWJY010000007.1 GCA_947174685.1 uncultured Mollicutes bacterium
TGGTGTTGCAGTAATTGTAGCACTTTCTGCTTCAGGATTCACATATTCTATATGGAATTCATCCGTAGTAGATTCTGTAACATCACTAATCAAAATTTTCAATTCATCATTATCAATTTTAATTCCAAGATAATCTAAAAGAACATTTTGTGAGCCAGCCTCGCGCTCTATTGTCAAAGTATAAATATCAGCCTTTTCGCTTATATTTTCATCATCTATAGAAAGCTTACCTAGTTCAGAATATACTTTTAAATTAATCGTATTTGTACCAACATCTAATAGGAATTGATCCTCTGAAGCTCTTGCTAAATAAGTTGATATTTCTTTAGTTAATAAAACCATACCTAAGAACCCTTCAACAGAGTAATTTATGCTCTTCGTTGAATAAGGCACTGTTATACTTGGCTGATTCTTATTGCTTGGATCAAATTGGAAAAGATTCCCATCAATATCAGATAAAGGTTCACCATCGACTGTCAAAATCAATTGTTCATCCGTTATCTCCGTAGAGGTATCTGCAAGATAAATTGAAATAGTATAGGTTCTACCCTCAGTGTTAGTTACTCTATTCACTTCAGAGAAAACCGTAATATCAAAGGTTAAAACCTCAGTTCCAGTCTCTACTGTTATATTCCATGGAGAGGATATGATATCTTCACCTAGGCTTGTAGTAAAGCTTGCTTTAGAAGAAAGTGTAATATCAAACTGAATATCAGCTGTACTCTTAGATAAATACATAGAAAAACTATTCTTAGTCTTATCAAATGCATTATCAAAATACTGACCTAACTCAGATTCTATACAATCTATACCATTTATTTCTAATGATTCAATATAATTATCTGCAATTCCTTCTTCTCTTTCAAAGCTAAAGGAATATTCTGTTCCTTCTGTTTCTTTTTCGGAAATTCCTAATAGCTTATATATAGTTTCTTCACCTTCAATTAAAGGTATGGAAACTTCAACTACACAATCGCTAGGTATTCCATAAATATAGCCTGTCGCATTATTTAAAGTCTCTTTAGGATCCTTTAATGTAACAATCACAGTCAATTCCTGAACTATATAAGGAACAGAAATTGGACCATAAGACGTAGTTTCCTCATTGAAAGTAAAATCAATTTCTTCATCATTAAATTTGAATACTACATTCTCTATACCATTCTCAGTAGAACGCTCATCAGCAGCCTTTGTTTCAATAATATATTCTGTAAATTCACCATCTTGAGATTTCAAATATACAAATAGCTTATCTCCAATAGTCCATAATGTATCCTCTTGATAAAGATTACTTGATTCATTAACAATATCGTTAGATTCTGTTTTGGAAACGTAAGCACGAGCGTATCCTGATTCCCATTCTAAATGCAATTTAAAAGTATTACCTGGATTTCCTGGTGTTCCAGCCAAACTCTTTTTAATTTCTAAAGGATTTACTTCTTTATCTATCCCAATACCAACTGGGCTTATAGTGCTCAACTCAGCCAAAACAGCTTGAGTATCCATGTGAACAGCAGAAACTTTGGTTAAATTCCTTGTACTATCTGGATTTGCAGAAGAGAATGATAGGTAATATTCTCCACCACCAGAGGTTAAGCTATTTGGACGTAATAATTGGAATTTTTCAGTTTTGATTAAAAGTCTCTTTCTTTCCGTTCTTTTAGAAAGAGAGAAAGAAAAATCATCATAAACAAACTCATAATATCCATCTTCATCCAAAGTTCCTTCTAAAGCATCAATATAAACTTTTGCAGTTTCAGAATCTGGTTTAATTTTAAATATGATTTTATAAGTAGAGAAAGGAAGTGAATTTTCTGCATCAGTACCAAAAATTTTTACAGTATCCTTACTTTCTTCAACCTTACCTGCATCATCACCATTGTCACCCTCGCCTAACTCAGATAAAGCGAAATTTCTTGTTTGCTCTTGACCATCTTCATCAAGATAATAGGCAATCGCATCCTTAATAGTAAAGGTTTGTGTATCATCTGCAGCCATCTTATGAAGCGCACCAGTATATGTTTTAGTTCTTCCACTTTCTGCTTCTACAGTTATTTTTATTGTAAAGGTTTGCTGCTTATAAATAGGATTATCAATATTTGATAAATCTGATCCGTAATCTATAGAATAATGGGATTGAACTTGATTATTAATTTGAATAGTAATCTTTTTAGCAAATTTATCATTTGCTTCGGCAGTAACAGTAAATCCAGTGGAGTTATAAGGCAAAGCATACAACATAGTTAAACTAGTACCACTAAATCCTTGGCAAAGTACTTTACCCTCGTCAGAAACAATTTTTACTCCACCTGTCTTTAAATTACAATCAGTACTAGGGGAAGTATTATGATTAACATTAATATAATATACTTCATAATTCGTAGCATTTGAATAAACCTGTAACGTTATGGTAACTTTGCTTACATATGATGGAATATCAAAATCAACTGGTCCATCTAAAAAATTCTCTGTACTTCCACCACCTGGTGAACCAGTGTTGTACTCAACTGAATGATCTACTTTAAGAATAGAATCACTGTTACTAAATGTAATAGCCATTCTAATATGATTTATACTATATGGCAGATTGGTAACAGAAAAAGTATTCTTTAAGGGAGTACCTGTGGCATTTTCTGCTGTTAAAGTAGAAGTAAATAAATCACTATTTTCTGAATAATTCCCCTCTGAATCACTTACTAAAGCAGTAGTTGTTATATTTGAAGGAACAAAATCAGTTAACGCATAAGTAGCTAATTTAGCTTCTTTCGTAGGAAGAGAAGCTGGTTCAAATGACATAGATAAATCTTGATTAGAAATTGCAAAATTATACCCAATCAGGAAAAATATCGCAGTAAAAACTGTTATAACTATATACTTCAAAAGTTTTTTCATAAATATCACTCCTTTTCATTTCTAATCAAGCACAACTATTTTATAACCTTCTGTTATACCTTCGAAATCGACAACAACAGAATAGGTTCCAGGTTCATCAAATTGATCTTTTTCAAGACCATTTAAGTAAAAGGTAAATTTACAATTTTCTCTACCTACAACTCTTTTAACTACATCATCTTCACAATAGTAGATTACTAAACCTGAGCTACTAAATGCTTCACCAACTTTAAAATAAATTTTGGCATCATCTATGTTTAGTTTAAGTTGAGTATGGATTACGCGAAATAGTACCTCTATCAACACTTCACACTCTATATGCTCATATTGAATGAGAAGTCTATAAGTACCCGTTTCATTAAGCTCTTCTACTGGTATACCATTATAGAACAGCATAAAAGAACACAAATCACTTTGAATAATAGCTGTATTTCCTGTAACCTCATCTTTAATGCTAAGATAAATTTTTTCAGGTTCAAATTTCTCATTAAGATAATACTCAAGCTTGGAACGTTGCTTATCAACCACTAGCTTATCATTTGATCCAGAATTCAAATTATAGATTACTTCGATATACTGAGAGGCAAAATAAAACACAGAATTATAATTATACATAAAGTTTATCCGATATTGTCCTACTTCATTTAGAGCCTCTTTGGTAATACCATTGAGCGATAAGTTCATAGTACAATCAGAAATAGGTATAATTGCTTCTTCAACATTATCCTTTAAAAATGCTAATTCTAATCCATCAATTTCAAGTGGTTCATTAACATAATATAAGAGTTTATTAGGAAGTTGCTTTACAACTAAGGAAAAGCTTGGTTCATATGGCTTTTGAATGACCTCTACAGCATAGCTTTCCTCTAAGCCTTCATAAGAAACGACAACTTGTTTTTCTCCAAGGCTCATTGTATCAATAGAAGAAAATTGTGCTTTCTTTGTAACATTCCTTTTATCACTTTCATAAACTGCATAAACAGTAATTCCAGAAGGAACATATTCTTCACCTAAATAAACTGTAATCTCTTCAGGTATATTAAGTTCTAAAGATAAAAGTTTTTCTTTTGGCTGTTCTTTTTTACAACTATAAAGTGATAATAGACCAACAATCAAAAGAAAGAATAATGCAATTTTTTTCACTTTTTCTCTTCCTTTAATCTCCAAATAATCTTAGGTTCTAAATAAAAGAGAACATGCTCTTTTATTTAAAATCTAAGACTATCTAAAATGATAGTCTTATAATTTTTTTATTCCTTGCTATCTTTCATATACTTGAATTTGTTAGCATAATCCACAGACTTATATTCTGTGTTAATAACACTCTTATGCTCTTCTAGCAAGTCATCAATTACCTTATTAATTCTTCGAACAGAAAGCTGAGAACGAACCATAGTATAGTAAGGTGTTCTTGCATGAGCCTTCTTATCTGATACATCCTTATGAGGGAATTGACGTTCAGGATA
Organism: uncultured Mollicutes bacterium; assembly: GCA_947174685.1. Taxonomy (GTDB): domain Bacteria; phylum Bacillota_I; class Bacilli_A; order Acholeplasmatales; family Anaeroplasmataceae; genus Pelethenecus. The sequence continues at coordinate 4,359 of CAMWJY010000007.1, forward strand.
CTTAGCAGGATCAACGGCTAAATAAACCTTTAGTTTCTTAGAGGTTAAAGATAGCTTACATACTAGCTTTCTTCCAACATAGAAACTGTCATAGAAGTTTGTCAACTTATTAGATACGTTAGAATACTTCATGATCTCATTTTTAACAATATTGAATACTTGCTTTAATTCAGGGGATGCCTTCTTAATTCGATCAAGGAAGGTTCTTCTTGTACGCTTATAGTAGTTCAAGCCATCAATGATTTCATAGTAACCATCCTTCAACTCTGACTTAGCATAAGTACTCCAATCATCGTTGTACTTATCACGATAAGATTGAATGATAGCTTCTAATTCTTCTAATGATAACTTAGGCTTAGCAAGACGCTCGATTTCTTCTTCATCATCATCGTCGTCATCATCTTCATCATCAGCAACATCAACTTTAGATAATGTTGAAAGATCAAGATTAAGATTGCGGTCAGCTTCTTCTTGCTCTCTGATTTGTTCTTGTTCATCAACAACAACAGCTTCTTCTTCAGCTTCCTCAATTTGCTTAGTTTTAAGTTCATTAATTAAAGCCTCTAAGTCTTCGCGCTCTTTACGTTCTTGCTCTAGACGTTCTCTTAAAGACTTAGCTTCAGCTTCAGCCTTTTCTATTCTATAACGAGAGTCATCTTGACGCTTAGTTAAACGCTCTACTAATTCATCAATGTTAAATACAGGTTGATTCTTTTGATTTTCCTTCAAATCATCAATCTGCTTTTGAAGCATTTCATATTCTCTATCACGTGAATCTCTTACATAATAGTGATCACGGCCACGGTCACGATCAGCATAACGAAGATCACTTACTTCTCTACGTAAACGAGAAATTTCATCTTCATAATCATAGTAACGACTGTCTCTATATTCTCTTTGAATATATGTGTTTGATGTGTTGTTTTGATTTGCCTTTAAGCGCTCAATTTCTAGACGTAACGCATCATATTCAGAAGAACGCTCTCTTTCTCTAGGTTGATTTTGCATTCTAGCCATTTCTTCGCGCATACGCTTCATCTCATCTTCATGAGCTTGACGCTTTTGCTCTTCAAGAGTAGACTGGAATTGACGACGCATTTCTTCCATTTGACGACGCATTTCTTCCATTTCCTTATTCTGTTCAGGAATAACAGTAGTTCCACCTAAACCAGAAATATTGATTGAAGTTCCACCATTAGGTGTTCCGCCAAGGGTAGCATCAACGTTAACATCAACGCTTCCGTCCTTGCCCTCTTTACCTTTCTTCTTCTTAGATGCTTTCTCCTCCTCTTCCTCTTCTTCATACTCTGGTAAATTAAAGTTGAAGATTCGATCAGAGAATGGATCAAACATTGGAAGTGGAATTGGTTCAGAAATAACGTATCCTTGAACAATAACATCACGACAAATTTGAGCCAACTCTGTTAAAGTCTTTTCATCAGATACACCTTCACAAATTAACTTATAATTTAAGTTAAGTAGCATACGAAGAATATTCTTAACAACAACACGATCTTTTTCTGTTGCTAGTTTATTCTTGAAGAATAGCATATCTAGCTTAACATACTCAAAAGAACCAGTTGTTAAAGATTCCATTGAAGATAATTCTTTACCGAAATCATCCATAGAAACGGTAAATCCAAATTGACGTAAATGTAAAATTGTTTTAGAAATATACTCATAATTTTCCATCAAAGTATTTTCTGCAATTTCAAGACCTATGTTCTTTGGATCAATTTGGTAAGATTGTACAATTTCCATAACTCTGCTTTCAAAGTTAGGAGTCATGAATTGAACCTTAGAAACGTTAACTGAAATGATAATGTCACTTCTACCACGTTGAATCATACGTTGAGCTAATTCACATGCTGATTTTAACATTAATTCATCAATATAACGAATAAATCCAGTTTGTTCAAATAGAGGGATAAAATCGCCAGGGCTAAACTTAAAGCCTGTCTCTTCGTCCTCCCAACGGCAAAGAATTTCTCCACCAACAACCTTACCAGTTCTTAAATCAACATTAGGTTGAATATAAGGAACAAACTTGTTGTGCTCAAAGTCAGGTTGCTTATCTGTATTGATTTTCTTTAATTTTTCAAATATAACTCTTACATCATCCGTATAGTAATAAATATTGTTTTCATACAATTTAGAAAATGATGTAATTACAGAAGAAATATAGATGATTTCAGGGTCATCTAATGGAGCCTTTTCATAGACACCAAAATTTAAGTAAAAATCATATTCACCAAAATCCTCGATAGGCATTTCTACTAAACGACGTTCCATACTTTGGCATATAGCACGAACATCCTCTTTTTCCTTATTATCTAGAATAAGGAAGAACTTATCGAATTCAATTCTGCTGACAATTTCATTTTTACCTAGACCCTTTGCCATACAGTCTGTAATATTGTACATCAATCTACTTCTTCTAGAGTAGTTCATGTATAGGTAGCCTAAATTACGCATTTCAACTACCAGTATGGTAGGATTAGAAAACTTCTTACTTTTCTTTTGGATGAATTTTTCTAATCCTTTTTTGTTGTAAACCAAGCATTCATTATCCATATACTGGCTAGCCTTGGTTTGCTTTCTGTGATTATATCGATACGCTATGACTGCTATCAACAAAATGATAACAACCGCAATAGGTATCAAAATTGAAAGTGCTTGTCCTAATTCCATTTTTTTCTCCTTGCTCTTAGTCTATATCTTTCTTTCTTTTTTTGTTGATTGCACCATATTTATCACGATTAACACAAATCAAGATAATAATTAAAATTATGATTGCAATAGCAATTAAAATCCAAGGCATAATTTGTTTAAGGATTTCTGGAATAGTAAATCCTGTATTTAATGCGGAAGACTTTAACTTGAAGGTTACAATCTCTTCATCTGAACCATCAAATAATCTTACAACAACTTCTCTACAATTTCCATCACTAATATCAGAAAGAATTGTTATTTCTGGTGTTTTAGTATATGAATTTGAAGGATCATATTGTTCAGCGTCAAATACAAAATATTTTGCAAAATCTTCAATTGCAGAAACTCTCTTATCTACCAAATCAATTTCATACATCTTCTTTGCTTCATCAATAAGAGTCATTGTGTAATTATAAGCTGATTCATTGATTGTATATTTCATAGGATCACGTTCAATATTAACTACAATAGCACGTGTTGATACTTGATCCTCAGCATAAACAAGTACAACTACAGTGTTCATGCCAACTCTTAAATTAATATTATTAGTATCTGAATGACGAGGATCTCTAGCATTGATAACTTGATAAGTAGCACCATCACCATCTGCATCTGCAAGCTTTTCAGGTGTTACTAAAACATCAACGAACTGAATTCCATTAGGAACTCTATAATTATATTCTCTTATGTCATTTGAATACTCTGTCTTAAATACTGGAATCTGAGGAATATCAATTGCAGCAACATCATTATTTGTTGATGATTCTCCACGACGTCTAATAGTTAATATATATTCTGTTGTTTGTCCTGTAACTGAAGTTACTGAGATTGTAAAACGATTTAGACCTTCTACCAAATCAACATTAAAGCTTCTTAATAAGCCTGTAGTTGTTATAGCAGTTGAATTGTTACAAGAAACAATATGAGTCTCGTTATCTACAGAAGCATTAATTGTTGCATGTAATGTCATATAGGTAACAATTGTTGTATACTCAAATACATCCTTATCAAAGGTTGTATTCTTATAGTTTGTATCTAATAATTTCTCACCAACTGCTTCTAAGTTTGTCAAATATGGACTTGGATAATCTCTTTGAACATTAATACGATATGTATAAGATGTACCGCTTTCAGATTCAACAACAACAACAAATGTATTCATGCCTTCTTTTAATAATTGAGTGCCTAAATCACCATGTACTTTTGCCTTATTATCAGCTGATACATATTCTATTTGAATTGATGTTGTATCATAAGGTCTAGGACTTAATGTATAAGTTCCACCCTCATCTTCTGGTGTAAATCCTGGAACAGTCACACCATCAGCTTTTAAATCTTTTAGTTTTGCATTATCTGATGGAGCTTCAAATTCTAGTTCAATAGTATAAACCTCACCCTTTGAACCATTTTCAGCTTGCATCTGAACAGTAACAGTCTTAGTTTTACCACGATCAGAATCAAGAATTGTAACAGTTCTTGTACCGCTAGTTACAGTTTGATTATCAATCAATACGATTGAAGGTGAGTAACCAGGTTTTACAACTGTAATTGTATAGTTCTGTGCACTAAATGGAATCTGATATGTTCCATATGTAGTTATACTACTATTAAAGTTTGTTTGTCCTAAATGTGTTTGACCAGTACCATCAGATACTTCAATATATGTTAAAGATTTATCACCTGATAAATCAAGTGCGCCTCTTGACAAGTTAACTGGATAGTTAGTTGTACTACCATCTTCTGCTGTAACAGTAATTGTATAATAGAAGTTATTCTCATCTTTACTTCCCAAATCATGATTACCAGCACCATTTACTTTAGCTGTTGAATCATTTGGAACTGCAACAATATTAATAGAGGAAACAGAATCACCTAAATTTGGAACTGCAAGTGGTGAGTTACCTGGCAAGTTTTCATGTCTTACTGTATGAGTCTCACCTGCTGCATCTTCATAGATAACCGTCAATTCCTTTAAGGTAGAATCAGAGCTCTTTGCCTTACGAATAATTGTAACAGTTACTGAATTAGATTGAGCATTTGTAGCAGTTGGATCTAGTTCACCATATTCACTCTTAATATAAATAGCAAAATTATTTGTTCCTTCTTTAAGAGTTACAATTTGATTTGTGTATTTAGAACCATTCACATAGATAACAGAATTAGCGCCACCGCCCAATACTTCTAAGTAGGTTTGTGATACACTGTTAGCAACTGTAATACTCAAATTGCCATTTTCATAATCAATAAAGCTTGTTTCATCAACATCTTTTATATGATCACCACCAGCTAATACTAATGCATTTATATCATCAATGTCAAAATCTGTATCTGCTGGATAGATTGTAAATGTATATACCTTTTCCTTTCCAGTTTGGCTCACAACAGTAACACGCTTAATGTTTGCTTGACCTGGAGTTAATGATATATCTTTTGGCCATTCAATGTGCGCGCTTGGATCAGAGGTAGTAACAAAAGTATTAACATCAAGCTCAAATGTTTTTGTATCTCTACTTACAACATACTTATAATTAGTACTTGTAGAAGTAATAGGTAAAGTTGTTAAGTTAGGATTTGATGGTGATGCCAAATATTCATATAAAATGATTGAATTATCATCACTACCAGCATTTCTAGTAATTTCAATTACATAATCTGCAAATGCACCACTAGCTGCTGTAACTCTTACCTTATAGGTTGAAGTTCCTACAGGTATATTTGATACATTGAAAGCTTTAGAAGGACTTGTTAACACATTTCCATTTGGCTCAACAATAGTTATTTTATTCATACTAGAGTACATTGTATCATATCTAAATACCGCACTATCTTGGTCATAAGTTAAACTTACCTTATATCCAGAATAAATATCTGTTGAGAAGTTTGGATTTAGTTTATTCACATCAACGCCATTTTCTGTAACAATAACATATAAATCATCTAATGTCTTTGGTGCATCCTGGATAACATTTACAACATATTTACAGGTTGTCTTTCCATCTTGAGCAGTGGTTGTAACTGTCAAAATATTACTTCCAACACTCAAAGTGTATCGATTATCTGAAGTTGCTGGATTATCTGTAATTTCTGTAGTAGTTTTTGTTGGAACACCATCAAAGTAAACATCACTAGCATCTCCGATATGTACCTCATATTGTCCACCCTTATCACCAGCAGTAAAGCCTGTTACTGGCTTTCCATTAATTTTGAATTCCTTTAAGGTAGCATCAGTATCAGCTTCATCTCTCGTAATCGTAATTGTATAAGCATTACCCTCAGATCTGGAATTTGTACCATCTTGAGCTGTTAAATAAATTTCATAAACAACTGTGTTACCTGGGGCAACAGGAATAATTTCTTGATAAGTTGTATTATTAGTTGTTTGTTGATAAGATCCAGATTCAATATATAACGTTGAGTTTTCGCTTTTCTTAACGAAATCAAGAGTTGCAGATTCTTCTAATGAAGTCAAATGCACAGTATATTCATGTGTATTTTGAGCAAACTTAGGAGATAGCTTATCCGTTGAAGAAATTGGAGAATATGCTCTAATTGAAGTCAAAGACTTATCCGTGTCTGGATTTGCTCTTGTTGTCCAAATCTGAATTGAATATACTCTTGTTGATGTTCCATCCTCTGCTGTAACAGTAATTCTATAGGTTTGCGTATTCGTAGTTGAACCAAGCAATACCACCTGATTATCAATATCACCTGATACAGTTGATTTACTATCCTCTGGAACTGCTACTATATTTGCTTGTCCTGTATTAGATTTTACATTTTCAACCATATAAGGTCCATTAAAATCTCTAGAGAAGTTTTGAGGAGCTCCACCAATAGTATAGTTTTGCTTAATTCCATCAATATATATCTCTAGAGATGATAAATAAGTATTGGAAGAACCAGCCTCTCTAGTGATAGAGATTGAATATTGTCTTGTTTTGTCTTGAATTTTGTTATCATTTTCATTACTAGCTAATTTTCCTAATTCAGAGACAACTCTAACAGTTACTGCATATTTCTTAGTATCTGGGAATTGCTTTGTATATCCATCTGATAAAGATCCTAAAGTAGCTCCATCAAAGGATACAGTACCATTAAAGCCATTCTTACGTGGGAACAAGAATGCACTCTTCACTGGGAATGGAACAGAGAATGTTTGCTGTCCTACTGTAGAATCTCTATTTGGGTCAAATGTAAATGCTTCACCCAATGGATTTAAGATATCTGTATAATCATCCTGTGATTCATATATATTAATATTATCCAGCTTATTATCAGTATCAGCACAATAGATACGAATCGTGTAGTTTCTACCTGCACCTGTTCCATCAACGGTTTCTTGTTCAGACTTAACATTTATCATCAACTTAACCATTTCACCATTTCCAATAGAAGACGTAAAAGGTGAAGATGTCATGTTTGAACCCTTGCTTGGAGTGATTGTAAAGCTTGCACTTGGAGAAACAGACAATGCTACAGTCAAGTAGCCTGTACCTCTTGGTAAATAGAATGAGAATGAGGTATCATCCTTATTAAACACATAATCGAAATTTACGCCTAAATGACTTGAATCAGTACAATTCACATCATTGATGGTTAAGCTTTCAATTTTCTTGTCAACACCAGCCTGATCTCTTATAACTGTAAAAGTATATAATTTACCCGGCGTACCATTTTCTGCAATACCTTGAACCTTAAATGTATTTGTACCTTGAACTAAAGTTACAGTTTGTTTAACTCTTAATGTTCCATCTACACCACCAGAAATAAATCCTTGACCAGCGCCTAATGTTTCTTTAGCGTTCTTAACAACAATCTCTACATCTAAAGTCTTAACACTATAATTCAAATGTACACTTCCTGATGTAGGATAAGTTTGATTTGTTTCTGCAAAATTAAATGGAATAGGAGTAGCTCCATTCATAAAGATAACATCTTCAATGCCATTTTCTGTAGAACGTTCATCTTCAAATGCTGTACTTACTGTAAAGCTATCATAATTACCATCCTGAGATTCAAGATAAATATATATAT
>CAMWJY010000008.1 GCA_947174685.1 uncultured Mollicutes bacterium
ACTCTTTATCGACATACCAGCCTTTAAAGACATATCCTTCTTTTGTTGGCTCCTGCAATTTATCCAGCTTGCTTCCCTTCGTTAGAGATACAGAAGCTATAGAGGTTCCGCCTTGACTGTCAAAAGTAACTGTATATACTGGTATTTTGTCCCACTTGGCATATAATGTAATATCTCTTTCGATAATATCATCTATATTCCAAAGCGTTGTATACTCTTTATCGGCATACCAGCCTTTAAAGACATATCCTTCTTTTGTTGGCTCCTGTAATTCATCTAGCTTGCTTCCTTTTAATAAAGATATAGAAGCTACGGACGTTCCACCTTGACTGTCAAAGGTAATTGTATATACTGGTATTTTGTCCCATTTGGCATATAGAGTAACATCTTCTGATATACTTGTATTTTCGATAGCCTTTGTAGTAAACTCGGCATCCAAATACCAACCGCCAAAGGTATATCCTTCCTCAACAAGCATAGGTAAACTAGCTGGTAAAGCTAATACATTAGATAAACTTTCTGGCATAGCACCATGTCCTAAGTTATTATAGGTTATCGTATAAACCTTAGTCCATTTCGCATATAAATCTGTATCCTGTTCGATTGTCTTTCCTGCAATAGCTTCTTGAGTAAAGTTTTCATCTAAAAACCAACCACCAAAGATATAACCATCTTCACTCAACACTGGCAATTCATCTGGCAATTTTGATAAGTACTGGTTCTCAATGCGATTGCCATGCTGATTGTTTTCAAAGGTAATTTTGTAAGTTCTTTCTACCAAAATTTTTTGAGCTGTAAATAAATTCGTTTGAAGTGTCCTAGTCGTTCCTTCAACCACTAACGGAACTGTAGTCGGATCAGTTAGGAAGATAGTATGCTCTCCATACGCTAAATCCTGATCATTATAGAGTGTTCCATCTACAAATATCTGTTTAGCATTTGTAACAAGCTTTCTTTCTTGCAACTCAAACGCCACTTCATTAAGATTAACTAATGCATCTACAGATAAATCTTCATATGCAGAAGTATCCATGACAAATACTTCTGTTTCATTTGATACATTACTGAAATTAGGCCCCGAAGTATTGGAATCATACCATGTAGCTTTACCATTCGTTCTAACAATTTGTGTTCTTATAGATTGATTCACAATGCTATTGATATTGTTTCTCACAGTAACATTTGTAGGCATCGCATAATTAAGATTATCTATTCTCACTTCTTCATTTGCAAATTTTGGAGAAATCATTTTATTCGATTCAATAGTAATATTTGTTACATCAGCAGTTTGCTCGTAGTTCATTAAGAGAAACAAAAATTCAGCACTGAAATTCTTTTTAATTTTTGTAATGCTAGAGGTATAGGAGTCTGTAGTATAAAATCTATTTATAAATATATTCTCTTTAATATGAACATTTCTAAACCAAAGATTGGTGTTCGCATTTTGAACATACAGCAGAATCATCGTATCCTCTAATACATTTTTATGAATTAAAAGATTTTCACCATTTCTGAATTTAATACCACCATCTTGGTTCTTATTCATTCCTTTAAAGTAGTTCCCAACAACCTCTAATCCATTAAACATTTTAGCATAGATGATATGGTCTCTATTATATCCGTCTGTGGATTGGGATCTATCTTCATATCTTTCTTCAGAAATATCTGTATTTATCGAAAAATGATTTCCAATAATCTTAGCATTTTTATCTGAGTTAATCACATTAATCGCAGACATAAAATATCCTTGATTGGATTTCTCCGATAAAATTCCTGAGGCTATAGCCTCTTCCTTTAAGGCTTTTGTTTCAGGACTAACAATGCTATTATCAATATCCTCTACTATTCCAAAATAATTATCTTGGATAAGTGCATTCTCTGTATAGTAAATAGAAAGACATCTTCCTAAGCTATTTTCATCTCTAAAAAACAAATTTGATTTTATGGTAATCGTCTTATGATTCTTAGCGATATAGTAGCCAGTCCACTCTCCACCATTTTGATTATTCACTGGTTGTAAGCCTGTGGATATAGATAAATCTACTCGTTTCGCATTTGCAAAAATATTATTTTTAATGGTAATGTTCGTAGAGTTACTATTTTGAAAATACATTGTAACGTTATCAAATATAATATGATCTATTGTAATATTCGTTACCTTTTCTTTTGTATCTCTTATATAGCTTTGATAGGTTGTACCTGTACCCCTGAAGATAGTTCCTTCTTCTCCGAATAAGGATACACCATCAGCCAAGACAACTGTACCATTAAATTTATATACGCCTTTACTAAAGAAGGCATCCATTTTTCTAGTTTTACAGGTTATTAAGAAATTGTTGATTTCAGTAGTTTGATCTTCATTGGATTCTGTAATAAAATCCTTTGCATCTAAGCGATTCTTTTCAGCCGCATTTATAGAAACGCAGAACAGAAGAGAAATAAGTAAAATAAACAACCCAAATATTTTCTTTGCTATTTTCATTGCTTTCTCCTATAAATTAATGTATGTTCGAAATAATCTTCGACTTTAAATGTATCCTCTTCTATTACGACATCTGCTTGAATACATTCATATTCGTTAATACTTAAGAATAGCTTTTGATTAGGAATGCTCGCAAATTTGATTGTGATTTGCTCCCCTTCCAATAAGGCTATCAGAGAGACACGACCTTGAATATGGAAATTCTCATATTCCCAAGAGAAATCATTAAAGCTATTGATAAAATAATACTTCTTATACTTTAAAATATGTGCACTTTTAAGAGTAGCAAGCTCATATTCATCCTGAATACATCTAATCTTTGGATAAAGCTGATACTCATATGCTTTAGGATTCTTATAATAAATTCTAGTTCCTTTAAAATGCTTAAGAGTGTCATCCTCATTTAAATTCATATCATAATAAGAACGCTTATCTTCAAATTGTTCAATTATAGGCTTTTGTTTACAAATCAGCTTGAAGCTTGCTTCTATTGCATCCTTATGATGAATATAAGGTTCATCAAAGCTATAAATCGTTGAAACAAAGTCCTCATCTGAAGAAATGTTAGTGCCGATTGCCACGATAGAATTCTCTAAAACCATTTTAGAAAAATATCCTTTTACCGTATTGTTTTGATGAAAACAAGTATTTAAAACTGTATCATAAGCCACACCAGCCGAAATCAAATTCTCCATAGGTGTATTTGCCGCTTCTGGTTTTAATATATTTGTTGAACCATTACGATAATAAGGATTGATTTTCAAAATTTCATCTTCAGCAAATGGTTCATTAAAATATACATCAAATGTGAAATTGGATTGATAGTAGCCCAACAAATTCTCATTATTCATACATTCGTAGTTTGCTATACGATTTGAATATGAGGATATTGCTATAAGATATTCTTTATTTCTCTTAACATATCGATTCATCGAGTTAAAGGCATAGGCCTTTGGATTATAATCATAACAATGCTCTTCATTAAAAATATAATCTATAAAGCCTTGCTTACAAAACAGCTTTGAAAGCTTACGGAAAGATTTCATTATTACATTAAAGCTATAATGTGCTCCTTTTTTCCTACTAGATGATCTTCCTCGAACACAATCTAACGCTCTTTGACGATAAATAAATGGCATATAAGACTTTTCTAGAAGTACATATAATTCCTCAAAGTATTTTGTACAATCTATTTCTAATAAGAAATACACATCAAGAATTTTAACAATGGAACTTAATAAAACTTCACCATAGGATGCTGTATAAGGAATATTGGAGTGATAAAGAAAACCACCATCCTTATAAAATCCGTTTCCTTCTTCTGTGATTTTTAATAAATCGGGAAGAAGGGAATGTAAGTACATAATTTCTTCTTGATTTTGAAGAAGCATATTTCTAAGTAAACAAATATAAATATTATCTGCTAAATTTGCATAGTTTGTTTTAAGCCGATTTACATTAGGATAATTCCTTCTGTAGTATTCATATAAAGGATTGGGCAAGTAGAAATTTTCTATTGCCATATAGGTGAATAGATCCTCTTTAGAAACATAATCATATAATAAGATCATCATTTCATTTAAGCATCTTGATACACCAATTTCAAATACCCACCAATTTCCTACATAGTTTATTTTCCCGCTATATTCCTTTTGAATATTCATTTGTAATTCGTTCAAAACCTTTTGAATCAAAATTTCATTCTTAAGAATTATACCTTGCTTTGCAAGACTTAATAATCTTTTAAAGATGTGATAAATTCGTTCTGTGTTTTCCTTAGGTAAATTCTTATATAAATCCTGAATTTCTAAAGCATTCGTTTCGATAGTTTCTAATAAAGAGCTTTTGTAAGTTCGTAGAATTCCTTCAAGCTTAGGATTCCAAGCCTTCAAAATAAATTCTACATCCTTATGCTCTTCTATCATACAGAAAGAGAAATGACCTAGGTAGATTGCATAAGCTCCTTGATTAGATATAGGAAGACAGGCATTTCTTCCATCCACTTGATATTTGATATCAATGCAATCAAGGTCTTTTAATACCTTGACCTCTAGATAAAAGTTACCTTGCTTATCATTATGAAATTCCACTAGATCATCTCCTTTCTTTTAGTTTTTTATTACTTTACATATTTTTGAAGTGTAGTAGTAATTGCTTTAGTACCAGCTTTTTCCATAGCTGCAACAAAGGCATCCCATTCTCCTTGAGCAATGTTGGTTGTTCCCTTGTTTAACCATTGACTTACTTGGTCTAAGTAAACAGTATTTACACCACTTCTATAAGCATTTACTGATTGATAATCAGCATTAGATAACTTAATATTAGGATAAATTAATTTATTGTAGTCTAAATTTAAATACTTTTCCTCTTCATAAAGCTTCATTGCCTTCTTAGCTGGCTCTGATAACCAAGCTTCCTCATAATCAAAAGTTTGAAGACCTGGAGTTTGAAGCTGACAACCAATATTATAAAGATTAGCTAAAGCTGTTGCCTTATCGTTTAAGATTTTATTGGTATAGCTATAAGTAGAACCACTCTTTGTAAAATGCTCTCCTTCAATACCAAAGTTTAATTGCTCATGACCTGTTTCAGTGAAGAAATAATCAATCCACTTCATTAGCTTAATTTGATCTTCTTCGCTTGTAGAAGCATTAATTGCTGTAACAGTACCAATTTCCTTACGAATTGTTGGTTCATATTTAGAACCATCACTTCTTGTAGGTGGAGCAATACAAATCAACTCAAATTTTCCTTCAATCTTAGAATCTGTATTTAAGTTTTCTGCATATACTTCATCATTGAAGGAATAAGTAGTACCAATCCAGTCATGAGTAGCACCACCACTATTTTGTGCAAAATAAGTAACACGCTTATCTTCTGTTGCAGGAGTTAAGACATTTGGATCAATTAATCCTTCCTTAAACCAGCCAGCAATATTTTCAATAGCTGTTTTGAATTCTGGCATTGTAGCACCATATTGAACCTTACCATCCTTATCAAGATAGTATTCTGCAGTAGCTCCCCATAAAGAAGCAAGCTCTGAAATTGCAAAATCTAAATCTCTATCAAAATATGGATAAATATTCGTAAAGCTTGTCAATAAGCTCTTATTGTCCTTAAATGCTTTTAATAAGTCATGGAAGTTTTCTACTGTCATAGCATCTAAATTATCTTTATCAATTCCCTTAGGAAGTAGATTATTTTTAGCAAGCTTGTTTACCCAGTCTTGTCTAACAAAGAATGCCTTTGCAGTCTTTCCATCAGTATAGAATGGGATACCATAGATTTTTCCATCACTTGCAGTTGCCCATGCCTTCTTCTCAGGGTTTTCATCAAAGAATTTCTTTAGGTTAGGAGCATGTGCTTCAATTAAAGGTGTTAAATCTACAAAGATACCATCCTTTAATGCAGTTGCCTCAATTGTATCTTGATCATGAACGACTAAGTTTGCATCCTTTCCTCTTAAATTATAAATTGTACTATAATTTGAGTCATATTTTTGTAATACACCTGTAAGCTCTATACCAGCATATTCATTTGCCTTTTGGAATACAGGCATATCAGAACGATAAATATAACTATCTTGGTATAAGAAAATCGTAAGCTCTGAACTTCCACCACAGGAAGCAAGAGTTAAAACACTAATCGCTAGTAGAGCTATCGTCAGTAATAGTTTCTTCATTTCTTTTTCCTCTTTTCTTCATAAGTATAACTGCAACCACAACTGCAGCAGCTACTAAAGCTAAACCACCACAAACACAACCTATAATAATACCAATGTTATTATTTCCACTTGCTGTTTGAGGTTGATAATTATTGTGATAAAATTCAACCTTAGAAATTGTTGTCTTTTCATCATTGTTATTTCCATTAAATACAATTTTAATATATTTAGCTTCTATAAAGCCTAACGAATAAACCTCATCACCCATATTATTTGTGCTTTGACCACCAAAATAACAAGTTGTCCAGTTTTCGCCATCTAAGCTATAATATATATCAAAGTAATATGTATTTAATAAACCACCTGAAAAACGCATTAATACATTTGTAATAGTTTCATTTTTTTCGAATTCGAATATCACAATTTCTCTTTTTTCAGAAGTAAATGTCGTAGTCCTTTCTCCATCAAGAAGATTTTCAACACCGCTACTTCCTGTAACATTTACTACTGGTATTTGTGTGAATTCCTCATATCCATCAATGATGGTATCAACAACAAATCTATATAAATATTCTTTTGTTTCTTCTGTTTCTAAATTTTGAACAATAACCTTTGTGAATTGATTAAAGGATTTTGATTTTTCAATAGTTACAGAATATTTTGATTTGTCATAAGTTACTTTTAAATTTGGAACCTCACGAACAGTATTATCTAATTTAACGATATACTGATACTGATAAGGATTGAAAACATATTTAAACTTGTTTCCTAATTCTGCTTCTACTTCAATATTATCTACTGCAATATCAACAGATGGTTTAACTTCCTCTAAGCTCCAGCTATCAAGTGGAACAATATTATACTTTTCAAATTCTGTAATTTCGTCTAGAGATGGAACAAAGACTACATTTAATGTAGCTGAAGTAACATTTTCTAGTTTGATAATTAGTTTATTTACACCCGTGTTATCTAAGTTACAGAATTCTCCAATTGTTCCAGGTAATGGAGTATTACCTGACATAATACTAAATGTTCCAACTTCGCTATTAATATAAGCATATACACTCTTTCCATTTAGAATTAATCTAGCAAGCTTATCATTGATAATTTCAATTTTAGCCTCAGTATGAGCACTCCAATAAACTACAGATTCATCACGTAATTCAAACTCATCTTGAATCATTATCTTTGTTCTATTATCAAAGAATTTCAATCCACGATAAGCAGAGATGGCATCTGACTTATAAACCCTTGATAAATCAACGATAGAATATCCACCTGAAGCATTTGTTTCAAATTTTATGATTGGAGCATATTCATATTGATCTTGTTGTATAACAGGATTCTTCTCAGGATTAAATACTAATGTATTCTGTCCTTGAGCACTCTTTTTATAATAAGTCCATCTTTGATACTCATAGTCCCAGAATCCATTTGGAACAGGATAGTCTCCTGTATATCTTTCATCTGAGTAATTTCCTATGAATCTTTCACCATATGCATATATCTCAAATGTTCCACTATCTAAGTTTCTATGAGCAAATGAACCACTTGGAACATCAATTCCTTTTAAACCTGTAAAGATAGCCATTTCATCTCCAAAGGCAGAACGGAATGTTGCAAGCTCGTGATCCTCTAGTAAAAAGTCTAGTGGATCCATATTATGTAAATCAATCTCATCAAACAATCCTGGTCTATACCATAATAAATTCATTATGTTATATTGCTCATTTTCATCAGCTAATTTACTTAAAACAGCCGCATTAATATTAGATTCATCTATTCTTGTATACCACAATAAGGCAGGTTGATTATTAGAGAATTCACTTTCAGCATAATAGAAAGTCTCGTGATTTGGACTTGAACTATAAAGTGGATAATTAATATAATTCATTATACCTTTAATATCACTCAATCCAAAAGAATTAATTTTTCCATCTGTCTCACCATAAAGATTTCTTAAAGTAGCAAGAAGAGAAACAATATTTCTATGTGCATAAATTGAATAAGATGGTCCTTCTGGGAAACCACCAGAATCAGAATAATGAACTAAACCAGTCTGTAAAAATTTGAATGCTGTAATAATAACCTTTGCAGACATTTCTCTAACATTTACTGTTTCAGTTTGTCCTTGAACTGTTGCTACTATATCTTTATCATAGCTTAATGTGGATAAAGCAGCCATAGCTAAATCTCCACAAATCAATAAACAGTGGTTATTACCATGTAATAAAACATTTACATTTTGAAGAGTTTCAAAGAAATAGAAGCCCTCTTCATATAATGCTTTCATTACCATTTCCTTTTGTTCATCATTTAAGGAATCTTTAATATAACTATATGCAAAAGCCACACTATAAGTAACCATTGCTGCATCTAAGAATCCGTTAGTAGCTTCACCCCAAGTAAGTCTTCTTGTCTGATCTTGGTTTTCAGAGAAGTTTTCATCTTGAACTAAATATCTCATTTGTTCCCAACTACGCTCTGCATATTCCTTCTTACCAGTAACCTGATAAAGAATTGCAAATTGTTCCATTGCAGAACGACCATTTGCTGGAATTGTAGTTGCCTTATAATAAGCTAAGTTCTTCTCATAGTAATCTACCCAACGTGTAATGTATTCATCATTTGCTTCATAGCCTGAACGTATTTCAGAAATCCAATCACTATTACTTAGCATATATAGCTCATCTAATTTTCCACTGGAAGCTAATTCATCAAACTTAAAGTCTTCTTCTCCTGGTAAAACATAGATGGTTGTGGAAACTACAGATGTTTTTGTTCCATTATGAATTGTTAGATTAAATGAATCATAACCATAGAATCCAGCTTTAGGAGTATAGTTATATAATACACCATGGATTACTTTTCCTGTATTTGAATAATATCTATCTTGAATTTCTTGAACAGTACCATCTAAGAAAAGCTCAACCTTTCCACCATTCTTTGTGGTTAGTGACATAGTACCATCAGCAGCGGTTGCATATATACTATGATATAAATCTGCTTTTTCTTTTCTTAAGGTATATTCATTTCCTGCACCTTGGAATTTAGGACGTGTTGTATAAGGATATAAAACCTCTACGTCATTACAAGTGATTTGAACATATCCACCATTGTAATATAGGTTTTGTTTAGAATCATAATACTTAGCACCTGCAGAATAATTATACTTATTTGAACTTGTAGTCCATTCTAAAGCAGTTCCCTTTGGAGTAGTAAGCCAGAACTCAGTAGTCGTGCAATCATCTAACACTGGCTTAATATCTACCTTGATGTCTACAATTTGATATCCTTTTTCACTATCAAAGACAACAATTTGGAAGGTATCATAGTTTGCGTTTGTAGTAAATACATCGCGTTTTGGTGAATATACGATCTTGTTGTTTCTAATATAATAATCACCAAAGCTTGCATTACTATATTTGATTATCTCGTAGTTTGTACTATCTGACACTGTAACATTGATAACAACAGATCCATCTTCATTGACTTGAACCAAGTTATTGTCATCATTTATCTTGGCATGAATTCCATTTTTTTGTCCAACAATAACTTTAATCTCGGCCTTATAATCTAGACTTAAATCTTTTACGGTTATTGTTGTTATACCTGAAGAAACTGCTGTAATAACACCTGCAGGAGATACTTTTGCTATAGACTCATCTGCAACTTCATAAGAATAATTATAATCTACTTCAGAAGCAGGATTAGTATGTACAACGATTTGTTTTTCTTCTCCAACAGCAAGTTCTTCTGTCATATTTTCAACAGATATAGAAAGATGATCTGGTTCAATTACACGATAAACCTCAATATCATCAAACCACATTTCTCCAGTATTTCCAGAGGTATAAAGCTCAAGCTTTAATGGCTTTTCTCCAACCTCTATTCTAAATACATCTGACTTTACGTCAGTCCATTCAAATGTACCGATTAATTTGTCTGTTAATGTTTTATTCTTATTATCTTGATTTACACGAATATAAGTATCCTTAGAAACATTTACTCCTTTAATTCTTGCCGTAACAAAATATTGTCCCGGTTCAACATTGTAGGTCTTATATAAAACAGACTGTGATATTTTCTTATGGTTATAATGAACAACGTTGTTTCCATCTTCATCAACAATCTCTACAATTTGATTTTCTGTATCAACGCTACTTGCAGAACCTACCCATAATCTCCAACCCTTTATCGTCTCATTTGGTTGAGTCCAGGTTGTGCCCACAGTATAATCACTAAAATTTCCATCTGCACATATATTTTTAAGTGCAACATGAATTGTTAATTCTGTAAAATAATCGCTAGAGGATAAGGTGAGTTTAGAATCTCCAGCCTTTAGTCCTATAACCTTATATTTAAAATTTGTTAGATAAAGGATTTCTTCATCCTCAACCTCTATTGTGATATCCTTCTTTTCGTCTTCTGTGACATAAGGCATAAATTTTTTGGAAAAATCAAATTCTTCACCGACATCAATGGTAATTTCTCCTGATACTGTTAAAGCAGCATATTTATCCTCATTTTCATCAGTGCTCATTGAGAAGGAAGGCGTACTGTCCTTCATATCAACTTTTAAGTTTAATGAAAGGACAGTACCTAATATAACTAGAAGAGAAAGAAGAAATAAAGCTCCAAATAATTTAACTTTTTTCTTCATCGTAAAACATTACTCCTTATCTTCTGAATTCTCTGTATTTTCTGGTTCTTCTTTGCTTACAGGTGCTTTTGGAGCTTGATTCTTTTTGATAAAGAAGAATGCTAGTCCTCCTGCTGCGCCTAATACTGCAACTACAGCAATAACGATTCCAGCTATAGCTCCTCCAGAAAGGCCAGTTTTCTCTGGAGTCTCAGGAGTTGGAGTTGGAGTGACTGCTGGTTTTTCAGTCCACTTTGCATATAGTGTTGTATCTGCTGTAATTTCTTGTCCTGCTTCTGCTTTTTGAGTACAATTTGCATCTAAATACCAACCACCAAATGTAAATCCTGTTGCTGATAAATTAGGTAACTCAGGAAGCTTTGTTCCTTTTACACTTGCAGGAGCTGTTCCATGTCCTTGTACATCATAAGTAATTGTATAAGAAACTTCTTCTACAATCTCTGGAGTCCACTTTGCATATAATGTTGTATTTGCTGTAATTGCTGCACCTGCTACTGCTTCAGTTGTGCATTCAGCATCTAAATACCATCCACCAAATACATAACCTTCTTCAGTAATATCCTTAGGAAGATCTGTTGGTAACGCAGTAACATTAACTACAATTGCAGGAGCTGTTCCATGTCCTTGTACATCATAGGTTACTGTAAATACTTGAATCCACTTTGCATATAATGTTGTATCTGCTGTAATTGCTGTACCTGCTACTGCTTTTGTTGTACAAGCTTCTTCTAAGTACCAACCTTCAAATACATATCCACTTGCTGTAACTGTTGGAAGTACTTCTGGTAAAGCAGTAACATTAGCTGATGCGTTAGGTGCTGTTCCATGTCCTAATACATTATAAGTTACTGAGAACTTGTCAGCTTCTTTTACTACCCACTTTGCATATAGTGTTGTATCTTCTGTAATTGCTGCGCCTGCTACTGCTTCTTGAGTACAATCTGCATTTAAATACCAACCACCAAATACATAACCTTCTTCTTCTAATGGTAGAAGCTCAGCTGGTAATGCTACAGCATTAGTTACACTCTCTGGTGCTGTTCCATGTCCTAATACATCAAATGTAATTGTAAATGTCTTAGTCCACTTTGCATATAATGTTGTATCTTCTGTGATTTCTTTTCCTGCTTCTGCTTCTTGAGTACAATCTGCATTTAAATACCAACCACCAAATACATAACCTTC
>CAMWJY010000009.1 GCA_947174685.1 uncultured Mollicutes bacterium
TTCTCAATTTGAAAAGAATAAGAAATAATAGACAGGCTAGTTCGAGCCTGTTTTTTGTTTTTATATCTAAATATTTTTAAAAAAGAATTATATCAGTCAAATTATTATTTTTCACTTGATAAATCATAAAAAACAGCATATAATAATGTTGAAAATATATTTTTCTGTTTTGTGAGGTGAAGCTATGCTATACGAGTACATACAAAAAAACTATGAGAAAGATGAACCTATTTTCTTAAGTGAATTGCCTTTTGAAAATAAACAATCCTTAAGACAAGAAATGAAAAGACTTACAGATGAAGGAAAACTTGCTCGTGTTTATAATGGTGTTTATTATCAATGTTATAAAACCGTACTAGGAACTAATGGCAATTTATCCATGACAAAATACATTAATAAGAAGTATTTGAAAAAGGATGGTAAAACAAATGGTTTTATAGCTGGGCTTTCTCTTGCTAATCAATATGGTTTTACATCACAAGTTCCATCTGTCATTGAGATTGTATCCAATGATAGCTCAACTAGGCAAAGAAAAGTGGAAGTAGATGGATATAAGCTAATTATATATTCTCCCGTCTTTCCTATAAATGAAGCAAATTTGAGTGCAATACAATTTCTAGATTTGATGAGTAATATTCATAAATATAGCGAATTGACAAATGAAGAGCGAAAGAGGAAATTAAAAGAATTTATAATAGCTACTAAGGTCGATTTTAACGAAGTAAAAAAATATATTTATATGTATCCTGATAGAGTATATAAGAACATTTTTGAAGGTGGGTTGATGAATGAATTGGTATAAAGATAATGTGATGTGGAAAGAAATAATAGAAACAGTATCTAGAGATTTAAAAAGAAATCCTATCATGGTAGAAAAAGATACAATTCAATCTCTGTTTTTATATGAATTAAGCCAAGCAAATTTTCCATTTGTTTTTAAAGGTGGCACCTCTCTATCCAAAGCCTATGATTTAATTGAACGTTTTTCTGAGGATATTGATTTATCTGCTAGTAGAAAATTAACAGATTCTGAAAAAAGAAAATCGAACATAGTTATTATAACGATTGCTGAAGAACTTGGACTACGCCTTACAAATCCAGAAGCAGTTATGTCAAGACATAGTTATAATAAGTATGTTTTTAAATACAACTCATTTTTTTCTACTGAATTATTAGAAATTATTGTAGAAACAAGCTATTACCAAGAGGTATACCCAGTAGTTTCTCATGAAGTCATCAGTTTTATTGGAAAATATTTAGAATCCAAAAATATTCATTTGCCTTTTGATTTTCCTCAAGCCAAATTCAAAATGGCTGTACAATCTTTAGAAAGAACCTTTATCGATAAAATTTTTGCAGTATGTGATTATAGAATCCAAAATATGATGGATAGAGATTCTAGGCATCTTTATGACATAGCTAAGATTTTTTCTAAAATACAAATGAATGATGAGCTAAAGGAATTAATGGTGAATGTTAGAGAGGATAGAATGAAATCTAAAAATAATCCTTCAGCGAATCCTAAGTATAATATTAAGGAAATGCTTTTAGAGATTATAAAAAGTAGATTTTATGAATCTGATTATAAAAATATAACAGAAAAGCTATTATATGAAGAATATTCATATGATAGAGCAATAAAAGAAGGGATTGATTTAGTAGTTAAAAGTAAGCTATTAAATAACTCTTTAAAATAGGCAAAATGAAAAGGTGCAGATTTTACTTTGTGTCTTTTCATGCTATAATACAAATAGAGGTGAAAAATATGTTTGGACTATTTAAGAAGAAAGTATCTAAAGAAAAGGTGAATCAATTTTGTGATTGGTTTTGTCAAAATAGTGAGCGTATCATAAAAAGTGTTTCTCAAGCAGGAAATGATAACTCCTTTATGATGCAGGTTTTAGATGAAGTAGAAAATGAGTTGGCCAAAATATATCGTGATGGATATAAGGGAAATATTGAATTTGAATATGGATTTAATAAAGACTTACAGAAGTGGGATTTATTTTTATACCATATGAATAATAAGTATTTAATTGAGGCAACCAGTTTGATTGCAACTACATTAGAGGCTAAAGTAAAGGATACTTGGTTGATTCATATAGGAGAGTAAAAAAATAACATTCTTTTAATTGTCTTAGGTATTCCTTGAGGGAATACCTTTTTCTTTATTTGGTTTTCTTGAATACAATGTCGTTTTATGATAGAATAATATAAATATAGATGCAAGTGAGGTATTGATTATGATTATTAAAATGAAGGATTCCATAACAAAAAAGGAATATCAAAATATTATAGATTATTTTAAAGCACGTGGACTTGAAATAAAAGATGCAAGTAGTGGCGATGTAAAGGTTATTGGTATCATTGGGGATACCACTAAGACAATGGATAGTGATGTATATGCACTTCCTGGTGTAGATACTATTACAAGAATTCAAGTTCCTTATAAGAAGGCATCAAAAGCTTTCCATCCAGAGCCTACAGTCATTGATGTATGTGGTGTAAAAATAGGTGGTGGAAATTTTACAGTTATGGCTGGTCCATGCTCAGTAGAAAATCATGACCAAATTGTAAGTGTTGCAAATAGCGTTAAGGAAAGTGGAGCACATATTCTAAGAGGTGGTGCTTATAAGCCTAGAACAAGTCCTTACGCATTTCAGGGCTTAGAATTAGAGGGTTTGGATTTATTAATGGAAGCACGTGAAGCTACTCGTCTTCCGATTATTACTGAAATTCAATCTGAGGATATGATTGAACGCTATGTTAAGGATGTAGATATCATTCAGGTTGGAGCCCGTAATATGCAAAACTTTCATTTATTAAAGGCTCTTGGTAAAATTGATAAGCCTATTTTATTAAAGCGAGGTCTTTCTGCAACTATAGAAGAATGGTTAATGGCTGCAGAATATATTTTAGCTGGTGGTAATGATAAGGTTATTCTTTGTGAAAGAGGAATTCGTACCTTTGAAAAATATACAAGAAATACATTGGATTTATCTGCAGTTTTAGCAGTAAAAGAATTATCTCATCTACCAGTTATTGTAGATCCATCTCATGCTGCTGGAAAATGGTCTATGGTTGAAGACTTATCTAAGGCTGCACTTGCTGTAGGAGCTGATGGTATTATCGTAGAAGTACATAATAATCCTGAATGTGCTCTATGTGATGGTGCTCAAAGCTTAAAGCCAGAGCGTTTTGATCATATGATGAAGCAGCTTAAATTAATTGCGCCAATTGTAGGGAAAAAACTATAATGAAAATTTGTATAGTAGGATTAGGACTTATTGGCGGATCCTATGCTATGGGATTATCTTTAAAAGGGTATGAGGTTTATGGCATAGATCAAAATCAAGAAGCCATTAAGTATGCAAAAAAACAAAATTATATAAAAGATGGATATGTAGATGATTTTCATATCTTATCAGAATGCGATTGTATTATCCTTGCTATCTATCCACAGGCTATTTTAGATTTCTTAAAACAACACTCTCATTTGTTTCAAGAAAATCAAGTACTAACAGATGTCTGTGGTGTAAAGAGTTCCTTTGTTAGAAAAGCAACCTTACTTGCAGGCAAGGCTATCTATTTATCACATCACCCTATGGCAGGTAAAGAGAAAATCGGAATAGAATATGCAGATTCTTCCATATTTAAGGGAGCAAATTTTTTAATCACTCCGATTGATTCTTTGAATGCATATGCAGAAGAAATATTAAAAAGAATTGCCCAGGATTTGGAGTTTGGAAGAATTACGACAATATCAATTGAACGTCATGACCAAATGATTGGTTTCACAAGTCAGCTTACACACGCAATAGCGGTATCCTTAGTAAATAGTGATCATGATGAAGATACCGTAAAATTCATTGGCGATTCTTATAGAGATTTAACTCGTATTGCAATGATTAATGATGTTTTATGGAGTGAGTTATTTTTAGAGAATAAAGATTATCTATTAGAACATATCTCTAGCTTTGAAGCAGAGCTTGATATTTTAAAGAATGCTTTAAAACAAGATGATAAAGCCACATTAAAAAAAATATTTAATCGATCTACACAAATTAGAAGGAAGATGGAAAAATGAAACAACTAAGAATTCATCTAAGGGATTCCTATGACATATACATAGAAGATGACGTCTTGCATCATCTTTCTTTTTATATTGAAAGTATTTATCAAAATAAAAAAATTTATATTATTACAGATGATACTGTAGAAAAGCTCTATTTGGAAGCTGTGAAGAGTGGGTTAAAGAACTATGAGGTAGAAAGTGTAGTTGTTCCTCATGGTGAAGCTTCTAAAAGTATAGAGATGTATACAAAGGTTATAAAAGAGCTTTTAGATAAGGATATCCGTAGAAATGAATTACTTATAGCCTTAGGTGGTGGAGTGATTGGAGACTTAACTGGCTTTGTTGCCTCTACCCTATATCGAGGCTTACCTTATGTTTGTGTTCCTACTTCATTACTTAGTCAAATGGATTCCTCTATCGGTGGTAAAACAGGAATTGATTTTTATGAACGTAAAAATATACTTGGTTGTTTTAAGCAGCCTAAGCTTGTTTTAATTGATCCTAAGGTATTACAAACGTTACCTAAAAGAGAATGGAATAATGGCATGGGAGAACTGATAAAGCATGCTGCTATAGGAAATGCAAAGCTTTTTGAAATGCTTAAGAGTAAACCAGAAATTAATGAAAATATCATTTATCAAAGTCTTACTGTAAAGAAAAATATTGTCGAAAAGGATGAGTATGATACAAAGGAAAGAATGCTTCTTAATTTTGGTCATACCTTTGGACATGCCATTGAATTAAAGCTAGGCTTAAAGCATGGCGAGGCAGTTGCTTTAGGTATGCTTATGGTAATCCGCTTTGGTATTGATTTAGGCTTGACAGAAGAGATTTGTTATAAAGAGCTTAAAGAGATTATCAAGCTTTATGAGCTTCCTTATGAAGAACCAAATTATAAGGACTACCTACTTGAAATTGCAAAGGATAAAAAGAATTTAGCAGGTAAAATCCAGATGGTTTTACTTTCCTCTATTGAAAAGCCATTCTTTTATCCAATAGAAGAAAAGCATTTAAAGGAGCTGATCTAAATGAATGTTACCATTCATCCCAAGAAATTAAAAGGAACTATTGCTATTCCTCCTTCAAAAAGCTTATCTCATCGTGCAATCATTGCAGCCTCTTTAGCTAAAGAGGAAAGCATTATTTCTAATGTGATGTTATCAAAGGATATCATAGCAACCATAGAAGGAATGAAAGCTTTAGGTGCTCAAATTAAAGTGGAAGGAACTACTCTAAGGATTCGAGGATCAGAAGTGAGAAGAATTTCCAATGTGATAGATGCGAACGAATCAGGATCTACATTACGCTTTTTAATCCCTATTGCTTTAGTAAATAAAGAACCAATAGAATTTGTTGGAAGAAATCACTTAGTGAATAGACCCTTAGATTCTTACTATGAAATCTTCGATAAAATGGGAATAGAGTATTCACATCCTCAAGACTCTTATTTACCTTTAGAAACAAGTGGTGGATTAGTCAGTGGTATCTATGAGATTCAGGGGAATATTTCTTCTCAGTTTATTACTGGACTTCTTTTTGCATTACCATTATTAGAAGGCGATTCTGTAGTGAAAATCGTAGGCCCCTTAGAATCTAAGGGCTATGTAGATTTAACTCTAGATATCTTAGCTAAGTTTGGTGTGACAATACTCAATCATAATTATGAAAGCTTTGAAATAAAGGGAAATCAAAGCTATAGAAGCTATAACTATACAGTTGAAGGAGATTATTCTCAAACTGCATTTTTCTTAGTTGCAGGAGCTATGGGTGCTGATATCAAACTCAAAGGCATAGTTGAGGATTCCTATCAAGGAGATAAAAAGATATTAGAGGATATTCAAACTCTAGGGGCAAAAATTATTTTTAAAGATGATCTTCTTTATTGTAAGCCAAGTCAAACAATGGGAGCTACTATTGATTTTTCTCAATCCCCTGATTTAGGACCAGCTTTAACTGTGTTAGCTAGTTTGTCTGAAGGTATTTCTAATTTTGTACATGTTAGCCGTTTAAGAATTAAGGAATGTGATAGAGTTACCTGTATGAAAGAAGAATTAGAACGCTTAGGAGCTAAGATAGATGAAGAGCCTGATACGATGATTATCTATGGAGTACCTAAGCTTCATGGAGGAATCATAGATTCTCATAATGACCACAGAGTAGCAATGGCACTTGCCATGGCAAGTTTAAAAATGGATGGGGATTTAACGATTTTAAATGCTGACTGTGTTTCAAAATCCTACCCAAATTTCTGGGAGGTATTCGAAGCCTTAGGAGGAGATGTAACCTATGAATAAATTAGATACTGCAAGAAAAGAAATTAATATAGTTGATGAGGAAATGCTAAAGCTTTTTGAAAGAAGAATGGAGGCAGTAAAGCAGGTTGCAGAATACAAGAAGGAAAACAACCTTCCTGTATTAGATTCCTCTAGAGAACAGGCTCTGATTGAAAAAAATATTTCTATGCTAACGAATAAAGAACTTGAAGAGTATTATCGTGTCTTCTTTGAAGGAGTATTAAATTCTTCAAAAGCATTTCAAAAGGAATTTATCAAATGAAACGCTATGGATTATTAGGAGAACATCTTTCTCATAGCTATTCAAAAATCATTCATTCCTCTATTTATAATTCTCTGAATATAGAGGCTAACTATTCTTTATTAGAATGTAAGGAAGGCGAATTAAAGAAATATATAGACCAGTTAAAACAAGGCTATTATTCTGGCTTTAATGTTACGATTCCTTATAAAAAGACAATTATAGAATATTTGGACTTTATAGATGAAAAAGCCAAGGCTATAGGAAGTGTCAACACAGTCTATCTAAAGAATGGTAAGGTATGTGGAACCAATACGGATTATGATGGCTTTTTAGATACGATAAAGCATTATCATATAGATGTATTAAATAAAGAATGCTATATCCTGGGTACAGGTGGTGCTTCTTTAGCTGTAAATAAGGTGCTTTCTGATTTGGGAGGAAACTGTCATTTCGTATCGAGAACACCTAAAACGGGTGAGGTAGGCTATCCAGATTTAGCCTCTAAAAGAATAGATGTATTAGTAAATACTACACCAGTTGGAATGTATCCTAATGTTGGTGTTAGTCCTGTATCAAAAGAAATTGCTTTAAAAGCTAATTCTGTTATAGATATCATTTTTAATCCATTAGAGACCCAGCTTTTGCATGATGCAAATTCTAATATGAATGGACTTCATATGCTTGTTATGCAGGCAATAAAGGCAGAAGAGATTTGGCAGGGAAGAATTATAGAAGATACAGCTATTATTTTTGAGGATCTAAAATTTATTTTGAAATTGCCTTTAAATATTTATAAGATAGTACAAAATTTAAATTTCAAGAAAGATACCTTAGGCCGTAGTCAGGATGAGGTTTATGTTTTTGAAAATCAGTATGTTGTTAAGATTTCTTGTTCAAAGGAGCGCCTTTTAAGAGAAAAGGAAAGAATAGATTGGCTAGAGGATAAAATACAAGGACCAAAATCAATTATGCTAGAGGAGAAGAATTCAAAATACTATTATCTAAGAACCTGTGTCAAAGGAGACAATCTGATTTCTAAAAGATTCTTAGAGAATCCTCAACTATTAATTGATACAATAAAGCAGGTAGTAAAAATCTTAAGAGGTTTAGATTCTTATTCATGTCCTTTTAAATCCTTGGAAAGTGTAGGAGCTTCCTTTATTCATGGGGATTTATGCTTGCCAAATATTTATGTGAATGAAAAAAATGAATTTGCTGGCTTTATAGATTTAGATAATGCAGGCTTGGGAGATGCTTGGGAGGATTATGCTTGGTTAATATGGAGCTTTGAGCATAATTTAAAAACAAACCAATATACTGCAAGCTTATTACATGAGCTTGGTCTAGAAATGGACATGAAAAAATATAATCAGTATGTTGGAGATATAAAAAAGTAATGAGGTGCGTTATGGAGAAGCTTTTAACGTTAAATGATAAAGTTTATGAGGTTGTTCGGCTTTTAGGAAAGGGAAAAGGTGGATATTCTTATTTAGTTACAGATGGTGATAAGAAATATGTTTTAAAGCAAATTCATCATGAGCCTTGCTCCTATTATACCTTCGGAAATAAGCTGGAAGCAGAGTTAAGAGATTATAATACTCTAAGTGCTTTAGGTCTCCCTTTGCCTAAATTACTTTCTGTTGATGAAAAAGAAGAACGTATATTAAAGGAATATATTGATGGACCAACGATATATGATTTAGTTTTAGAAGATAAAATGAAGGATGAGTATTTTAAACAAATAAAAGATATGTGTTCCCTTTTATATTCTGCAAATATCAATATTGATTATTTCCCTACGAATTTTGTTGTTCAAAATGAAAAATTATATTACATTGATTATGAATGCAATGGCTATATGGAGGAATGGAATTTTGAAAATTGGGGAATTCAATACTGGTCAAAAACAAATGAATTTTTAAAATATGTTGAGGAACATAAAAGCTAGGAGGGTTAATTTATGAACCACATAGGAAAATTATTTCAAGTGAATATTTATGGAGAAAGCCATGGAAGCTCTGTTGGAGTTCTACTCGATGGTGTTCCTGCAGGAATACCTTTGGCAGAACAAGATTTTTCCTTGGATTTAGCCAGAAGAAAAGCAGGTGGTTTTGGAACGACTCCTAGAATAGAGGCAGATGAGGTTATTTTAGAATCTGGAGTATTTCATGGAACTACTACAGGTGGAGCTATTTTAATTCGCTTCTTAAATACGAATACTCGAAGTAAAGATTATTCGAATCTTTTAAAGCATCCTAGACCTTCTCATGCAGATTTTGTTGCAGATAAAAAGTATCAAGGCTACCAGGATTATCGTGGTGGTGGTTCTTTTTCAGGAAGATTAACTCTTGGAATTGTGGCTGCAGGAGTGGTTGCTAAAAAGATTTTAAAAGATATAAATTTTCAAACCAAGATAACCAATTTGGGTGGAAGTACAAATGAAACAGAATTTAAATCCATTTTAGAGGCGGTAGTCAATGCAAAGGATTCTATAGGTGGAGTTGTACGTATAACAGCTTGTAATATGCCAGTTGGTTTAGGAGAGCCTTACTTTGATTCCTTAGAGTCTATGATTTCTCATCTATTATTTTCAATTGGTGGGGTTAAAGGAGTTTCCTTTGGCATAGGATTTGATGGAGCTAGTTTAAAAGGCAGTGAGTTCAATGATTGTATTATAGATGAAAAGGGAACAACAAAGACAAACCACAATGGGGGAATTAATGGTGGCATCTCCAATGGAAATGAGCTTG
This sequence comes from uncultured Mollicutes bacterium, assembly GCA_947174685.1. GTDB lineage: Bacteria > Bacillota_I > Bacilli_A > Acholeplasmatales > Anaeroplasmataceae > Pelethenecus. Next base: position 9,364 of record CAMWJY010000009.1, read on the forward strand.
TTGTGAATGTATTTGTCAAGCCAACACCTTCTATTGGACTTCCTCAAGAAACCTATAATTTTGAAACGAAGCAAGTTGAAGCTTTAGAAATTGAAGGACGTCATGATGCTGCCATTATTTTAAGAGCTCAAGTTGTATTAGAGGCATGTGTAGCTATAGCACTTGCAGATGCAACATTGATCCACAAAGCATATCAAGGGGAGAATAAAAATGAATAAAGAATGGTTTATGCCAGAAGGGTTATCAGAAAAGGAAGCAAAAATAGAGGCCTTACGTTGTTTATCTTGTAAGAATCCACGTTGTGAAACAGGTTGTCCTACACATATGCGTATCCGAGATTTTATAAAAGAAATCAAAAAGGATAATTTAGAAGGAGCTTATGATATCATAAACTCCTGTTCAGATTTACCATATATCTGTTCCATTGTTTGTCCTCATGAAAAGCAATGTGTTGGGCATTGTGTATTAGGAATTCAGGGGAAGCCAATTCATTGTGGAAGCTTAGAGCGTTATGTAGTTGAACATGTAAATAAGCCTATAGCCAAAGAAAACAATTCAAATAAAAGGGTTGCAATTATTGGAGCAGGTCCTGCAGGTATTTCCTGTGCAAAGGAATTATTAAAGGCTGGTTGTTCAGTAGAAATTTTTGAGGCAACCTCTTATTTTGGTGGTGTATTAGCTTATGGAATTCCAAGCTACCGCTTAGATAATTCTAGAGTAAAGCGTATTGAAGAAGAGCTTAATTCCTTAGGTGCTGTAATTCATTATAATCAACATTTAAAAGAAAAAGAGATTCTAGAATTAAAGAAAGCTTTTGATGCGGTATTTATTTCAATTGGCTTAACAAAGTCTAAGAAATTACATATTCCAAATGAAGATATAACAGGCGTTTATGATGCTTTAGAATATTTGAAGTCAGTAAATTTAGACATCAAATTTGGAGAAGGAAGTAGACCTAAATTTAAAGGTACTGTCATAGTGATAGGTGCTGGAAATGTAGCAATGGATGCTGCAAGGTGTGCAATTCGCGATGGAGCTAAAGTGTTAGTTGTGTATCGTAGAAGCAGATTAGAGGCTCCAGCAACTAAGCATGAAATTCAAGAAGCTGAAGATGAAGGTGTTATTTTCCAATTCTTGAATGCACCTGTTGAAGTATTAGGTAAGACTAAGGTAAAAGGACTTCGCGTTGAGGAAATGGAGCTTGGTGAACCTGATGCCTCAGGCAGAAGAAGGCCAGTAGGTACTGGTAGGTTTTGTGAAATTTCTTGTAATACCATTATTAGCGCAATTGGACAGGATCCTGAGGATATCTATGATGTGGGAAGCTTAAAAACAGATTATAAATATTTGGTATGTGATGATTTAGAAACAAATATCAAAGGAATTTATGCTGGTGGAGACATTGTTTTAGGAGCTAAGATAGTTGTAGAAGCGATGGATTGTGGTAGAAGGGTTGCCAAAAAAATATTAAATAATTAAGTCATTTTAAAGAAGCGAGTTACTATATAAACT
>CAMWJY010000010.1 GCA_947174685.1 uncultured Mollicutes bacterium
TAAATTCTGTTGCGTTAAAGGCTACAAGTAAGGATAGCTTAAATGATTGTATTTATACATCTGCACTTTTGCTTGGAAATATTGTATTATTATTTGTTCAAGATATACCATTTAGCTTGGATGGACTTTTAGGTATATTGGTATCCTTGTTTATTCTTATATCAGGAATTAAGCTTATTAAAGAAACAATTAATCCTTTAATAGGTGTTTCAATAAACGAGGAGTTTGTTCAAAAAATTCTTGAAGTGATAAAGGAAGAGCCTTTAATATTGGGATATCATGATTTGGCTTGTCATATGTATGGTCCAACAAAGTGCTTTATGACCTTACATGTTGAAGTGGATGGTAGCCTAAAGATGATGGTCGTACACGAAGCAATCGATGATTTGGAACGAAAAGTAAGAGAAAGCTTTGGAGTAGAGCTTACTATCCATATGGATCCAATTGAAATTGACAATGAGGTTACAAATGAATTAAGAAGAAGAGTAAAGGAAGCAATTCATGAAATTCATCCGAGTCTTTCTATGCATGACTTTAGAGTGGTTTTAGGCGATGCCCATACAAATCTAATTTTTGATTTAGTTAGACCTTATAAATTTGAATTGACAGATGAACAAATCTTGAGAAGTCTCCAAGAAAAGTTTAGTGAGGAAGAAAAGAAATACTATTTTGTCATTGATTTTGATTATTCTTATAATGATAATAAAAACAATGAAGAATATGAATAAGTAGATGAAAAAGAACTAGACGGGTCTGATAATCTAGTTCTTTTTAATTTTTTTCATTTTTTGAGTCAATATAAATTTTTTAAATATATGGAAATTAACTCTTGCAATTATTTGAATTTTGCGTTATAATTATGAAGCTTATCGAATAAGCACATTAGCTGTGAAGTGGGAGGTTGCCGACACACTGAAGAGCGTTGTCATTGCAATGTATCGGGTTTTCCCATGGAGCAAGTCTATACAAAGATTATAGGCGAAAGGAGTTTAAAAAATGGCAAAATCAAAAATTAGAATTCGTTTAAAATCTTATGATCACAGATTGTTAGATTTATCAGCAAAGAAGATTGTTGATAGCGTAAAGAAGACTGGTTCAAAGGTAAATGGTCCAGTACCTCTTCCAACTGAAAAGGAAATCTTTACAATCTTACGTTCACCTCACGTTAACAAGGATTCTCGTGAACAATTCGAACGTAGAACTCACAAGAGATTAATCGAAATTGTGGATCCAACTCCACAAACAATTGATGCTTTAATGCATATTGATTTACCTTCTGGTATTGATATCGTATTAAAGTAATAAAAAATAATAAGAAAGAAAAGAGGAAAAATTTCAATGGCTAAGGGAATCTTAGGTAGAAAATTGGGCATGACTCAAATTTTCGATGCAGCTGGAAATCTAATTCCAGTGACTATCATTGATGCAACTGCTAATGTTGTTCTTCAACAAAAGACAGTAGAAAATGATGGATATGTAGCTGTTCAAGTTGGTTTCTTAGATAAGAGAGAAAAGTTATCAAACAAACCTGAACAGGGCCACGTTGCAAAGGCTAACACTGCTCCTAAGCGCTTCATAAGAGAATTCCGTTTCTCAGAAGCACAAGGAAATGAGTTACTATCTTACAATGTAGGCCAAGAAATTAAGTGTGATATATTTGCTGCAGGTGATGTAGTAGACGTTACTGGTACTTCAAAGGGTAAAGGCTTTGCTGGTACAATCAAGCGTTATAATCATGCTCGTTTAAGAATGAGCCATGGTACATCTGCATGTCATCGTATCGTTGGTTCAATGGGTCCAATCAAAGGTAATATGAAGGGTAAGAAAATGCCTGGTCATATGGGACATGAAACCGTAACATTACAAAATTTAGTAATTGCTGCTGTAGATACAGAAAGAGACTTAATCTTAGTTCGTGGTAATGTACCAGGACCTAAGAAGGGTTTAGTAATGATCAAGACAGCTGTAAAAGCTAATTAGAAAGGAGATTTACTATGCCAACTATAGCATTATTAAATCAATCTGGAGAAAAGATTAAAAATTTAAAGTTAAGCGATGAAATCTTCGGAATTGAGCCTAATCGTCAGGTTGTCTATGATGTAGTAAACTGCCAAAGAGCAGCAATGCGTCAAGGAACTCATGACACTAAGGGTCGTAGCGAAGTTCGTGGTGGTGGACGTAAGCCTTGGAGACAAAAGGGAACTGGACGTGCTCGTCAAGGATCTATCCGTGCTCCTCAATGGCGTGGCGGTGGTACAGTATTTGGACCAACACCAAGAAGCTATGCATTCAAGCTAAACAAGAAGGTTAAACAATTAGGTTTAAAATCAGTTTTATCTTACAAGGTAAAGGAAGCAAAATTTGTTGCAGTAGATGCAATCAAATTTGAAGAAGTAAAGACTAAGAATTTCTTAAAGTTCTTAAGTGATATTAAGGTAGAGGGCAAGGCAATCGTTGTTTGCACTCGTGAAGAATTAACAGAACAAGCTATCTTATCTGCTAGAAATATTCCAGGTGTATTCCTTACACCAGTAGATAACGCAAGCGTTTATGAAATCTTATGCTATGATAAGATGGTAGTAACTGCTGGTGCAGTAGCTTACTATGAGGAGGAATTGAAGTAATATGACTAAAGCATTTGATATTATTCAAGGTCCAATCATTACTGAAAAGACAATGCAATTAAAGGAAAAATTCAATAAGTATACTTTCAAGGTTGCTAAAAGCGCAAATAAAATTGAAATCAAAAATGCTGTTGAAGAAATATTCAAAGTAAAGGTTGAAAGCGTAAATACAATCAATGTATTACCTAAGCGTAAGAAGGTTGGTAAGTATGAAGGATTTGCTCCTGCATATAAGAAAGCCATCTGTAAATTAGCTCAGGACAATAAGATTGACGCCTTCGAAATCTAATTAGGAGGAAATTATTAACATGGCAGTTAGAAAATATAAGCCAACATCAAATGGTAGACGTAATATGTCTGTATTAACCTTTGATGAAATTACAACAGATACTCCTGAAAAATCATTATTAGCACCTAAGCACAAGAAGGGTGGACGTAATAATTCAGGAAAGATTACAGTTCGTCATCAAGGTGGCGGAAATAAGCAAAAATATCGTATTATCGATTTTAAGAGAAATAAGGATGGTATTCCTGCAAAGGTTAAATCCATTGAATACGATCCAAACAGAAGTGCAAATATCGCATTATTAGTTTATGCAGATGGTGAAAAGAGATACATCTTAGCTCCTAAAGGATTACAAGTTGGTGAAACTTTAATGTCTGGTAAAGGTGTAGATATTAAGCCAGGTAATGCATTAGTAATCAATGACATCCCAGTTGGTAGCTTAATTCATAACATTGAATTACATCCTGGTAAGGGTGGACAGCTAGCTCGTAGTGCTGGTGTTTCTGCACAAATTTTAGGTCGTGTAGATAATTATGTATTAGTTCGTCTTGGAAGTGGTGAGGTTCGTAAGATCTTAGCTACTTGTAAGGCTACAATCGGTGAGGTTGGTAATGAATCTCATGAATTAGTTAGAATTGGTAAAGCAGGTAAGGCTCGTCATATGGGTTTACGTCCTGAGGTACGTGGTTCAGTTATGAACCCTAATGATCACCCACATGGTGGTGGTGAGGGTAAGTGTCCAATCGGCCGTCCTACACCAGTTACTCCATGGGGTAAGCCAGCACTTGGTTTAAAGACTCGTAATACGAAAAAGGCTTCTACAAAACTTATCGTACGTAGAAGAAACGACAAATAATAAGGAGGAAATATTATTATGGCTCGTTCAATTAAGAAAGGACCTTTTTGCGACGATCATCTAATGAAGAAGATTGAAGCACAAAAGGATAACCATGAGAAAAAAGTAATTCAAACTTGGTCTCGTAGATCAACAATATTCCCTGCATTTATCGGTTTTACCATTGCAGTTTATAACGGACGTGAGCATGTTCCTGTTTATGTTACAGAAGATATGGTAGGTCACAAATTAGGTGAATTCGCTCCTACAAGAACTTACCGCGGACATGGCGCTGATGATAAGAAAGCAAAGAAATAGTCTAAAGGAGAAGAATGAAAATGGAAGCAAAAGCAGTTGCTAGTACAATTCGTATCACTCCACGTAAGGCTCGTCTAGTTGTAGATTTAATCCGTAATAAGGATGTAGCTGAAGCAAAGGCTATCTTAAAGCTAACGAATAAGCAAGCTTGTGAAGTGGTATTAAAGGTTTTAAATTCTGCATGTGCTAATGCAGAACACAATTACAATATGGATTCTAGTAATCTATATGTTAAAACAGCATACGTTAATGACGGTATTCGTATGAAGAGAATGTTACCTCGTGCTAAGGGTAGAGGAGACGTTATCATCAAGAGAACTTGTCATATTACAGTTATCGTAGCTGAAAGAGAAAGCAAGTAAGGAGGAAATCACATGGGTCAAAAAGTAAGTCCTACGGGTTTACGTGTTGGTATTAATCGTGATTGGGATGCCGCATGGTATGCTGGAAAGAATGATGTTGCAGATCTTTTAATTGAAGATCTAAAGATTCGTGATTATTTAAATAAGGTATATAAGAAGGCTGCAATCTCACGTGTTATTATTGAGCGTTTAAAAGCAACAAATAAAGATCGTGTTAAGATTACACTACACACTGGTAAGCCTGGTGTTGTTATTGGTCATGAGGCTGAAACTAAAAACAAGGTTGTTAAAGAATTAGTATTCATGACAAAGAAAGAAATTATTTTAAATGTTGTTGAAATCAAAAAGCCTGAGTTAGATGCAACATTAGTAGCAAAATCAATTGCTGAGCAGCTAGAAGCACGTGCTTCATTCCGCCGTGTTCAAAAGGTTGCTATTCAAAGAGCTTTAAAGGCTGGTGCTAAGGGTGCTAAGACATTAATTTCTGGTCGTCTAGGCGGCGCAGAAATGGCACGTAGTGAAGGTTATAATGAAGGACAGGTTCCTCTACAAACTTTACGTGCTGATGTTGATTACGCTGTAGCTGAGGCTCATACAACTTATGGTAAGTTAGGTATTAAGGTTTGGATTTATAAGGGTGAAATTTTCGAGATGGCTCCAAGAAGCTTAACAGAAAAGAGACCTGCTCGTCCAGCTAAGCCAGTAAAGAAACCAGCTAATAAGGAAGCAAAAGAAAGCTCTAAAGGAGGTAAATAATTATGTTAATACCTAAGAGAGTGAAATATCGTCGTCCTCATAGAGTTTATTATAAGGGTAGAAAAGCAAAGGGTGGTACAGAAATCGCATTCGGTGAATTCGGTTTACTTGCTACTGAAGGCTGCTGGTTAACAAACCATCAAATTGAAGCAGCCCGTGTTGCTATTACTCGTCATATGAACCGTCAAGGACAGGTATGGATTAAAGTATATCCTCATCTATCTAAGACTAAGAAGCCTTTAGCTGTACGTATGGGTTCTGGTAAAGGTGCTCCTGAAACTTGGGTAGCTGTAGTTAAAGAAGGATTAATTTTATTTGAGGTTGCAGGTGTTCCAGAGGATGTTGCACGTGAGGCTTTACGTTTAGCATCTCACAAGCTACCTTGTTCAACTAAAATTGTAAAAAAAGTAGGTGACGAGCAATAATGAAAGCACAAGATATTCGTAAATTAACAAAAGTACAGATCGAAAAGAAAATTGCTGATTTAAAAGAAGAATTATTCAATCTTAAGTTTCAAGCTGCTCTAGGAAATCTACAAAAGCCTGCTCGTATGGGTGAAGTAAAAAGAGATATTGCTAGATTAAAGACAATTTTAACAGAGGGTTCTTATGCTTTAGAAGAAGCTCCTAAGAAGAAGACTCGTGCTAAAAAAACTGCTGATGCTAGCAATGCAGCAGAATAGGAGGAAACAGCATGGAACGTAATAGTCGTAAATTTTTTACAGGAACTGTAGTTTCTGATAAAATGAATAAAACAATCGTTGTAACTGTTGATACTTTTGGTGTAGCAAAGCTTTATAAGAAGCGTGTAAAGAAGTCACATAAGTTTCATGTTCATGATGAAAACAACACAGCTAAGGTTGGAGATGTTGTAAGATTCATGGAAACTAGACCACTATCAAAAACTGTATGTTATACATTAGTTGAGGTAGTTAAGGCTAAGGAAACTATTTAATATCGGGTCCTGAAAGGAGGTACTAACATGGTTCAACAAGAAACTAGATTAGCGGTTGCTGATAACAGCGGCGCTCGTGAATTATTAATTATTAAAGTATTAGGTGGAGCATTACATCGTTACGCAAATGTAGGTGACATTGTTGTTTGCTCTGTTAAGGCAGCAGCTCCAAATGGTGCTGTTAAAAAAGGTGATGTTGTTAAGGCAGTTATTGTACGTACAAAGGCTGGCTTAAGAAGAAAAGATGGCTCATATATCAAATTTGATGAGAATGCAGCTGTTATTATTCGTGAGGACAAGACCCCACGTGGAACTCGTATTTTCGGACCAGTTGCTAGAGAATTACGTGATAAAGATTATATGAAAATCATTTCTTTAGCACCCGAAGTACTATAAGGAGGTGCACATTAAATGCAGATTAAAACTGGAGACACAGTAGTTGTCATTGCTGGTAAAGATAAATTTACAAAAGACAAGAAGGGTAACCGAGTTCCTACTACTGGTAAGGTATTAAAGGTTTATCCTAAAACTAACCGTGTGGTTGTTGAAGGTGTAAATAAGGTAACAAAGCATCAAAAGCCTACTCAAGCTAACCAAAATGGTGGTAAGGTTGAAATGGAAGCACCAATTGATGCATCTAATGTTATGTTATTAGATCCAAAGGTAAACAAGCCTACACGTGTTAGCATCAAAATTGATGAAAACGGAAAGAAAATCAGAGTTTCTAAGAAATCTGATTATGAATTTAAGTAGGAGGTAGCTAAGAATGAATCGTTTACAAGAAAAATATCTAAAGTCTGTAAAACCAGAGTTAGCAAAAAAATTCTCATACAAGTCTTCTATGCAAATTCCTAAGGTTGAAAAAATCGTTATCAATATGGGTGTTGGTGATGCAGTTGCAAACTCTAAAGTGTTAGATGACGCAGTTGAAGAATTAACACAAATTTCTGGACAAAAGCCAGTTATTACTAAGGCTAAGCATTCTATCGCTAACTTTAAGTTACGTGAAGGTATGCCAATTGGTTGTAAGGTAACTCTAAGAGGAGAAAGAATGTATCAATTCTTAGATAAGCTTGTATCCATCGCATTACCACGTGTACGTGATTTCCATGGTGTAAATGGCAATAGCTTTGATGGTCGTGGAAATTATACTCTTGGCGTTAAGGAGCAATTAATTTTCCCAGAAATTAATTTCGATAAGGTTAAGAAGGTTCGTGGTATGGATATCGTTATCGTTACTACAGCTAAAACAGATGAGGAAGGCCGTACTTTATTACAATTAATGGGTATGCCTTTTAGAAAGTAAGAGAGGATATAATAGACTATGGCAAAAACATCAATGGTTGTTAAAAATCATAGAAAAGCTAAGTATAGTTCACGTGCATATACACGTTGCGAGCGTTGTGGTCGTCCACATGCCGTAATCAGCAAGTTTAAGCTTTGTCGTATTTGTTTCCGTGAATTAGCATACAAGGGACAAATTCCAGGCGTTAAAAAAGCAAGCTGGTAATTTATTAAAAGGAGGATTAATTCATATGATGACAGATCCAATTGCGGATATGCTAACCCGCATCAGGAATGCAAATGCAATGCGTTATGAAACGGTAGAAATGCCATCTTCAAAAACTAAAACAGCTATGTTAACTGTTTTAAAGAATGAAGGTTATATTGCAGATTTCAAGGTTTCAAAAGACGTAAAGAGTGTTACTACTGTAACATTAAAATACACAGAGGATCACCAACGAGTTATTCGTGGGTTAAAGAGAATTTCAAAACCAAGTCTTCCTGTTTATACTACAGCTGAAGATTTACCAAGGGTATTAAACGGATTAGGTGTTGCAATTATCTCAACCTCAAAGGGTATTATGACAGATAAAGAAGCTCGTAAGCAAAAAATCGGTGGAGAAGTTTTAGCTTACGTTTGGTAAAAAAATAATAAGATTAAAAAATATGGAGGTGTTTTAAATGTCTCGTATTGGTAATAAGGCTATCACATTACCTGCCGGCGTTACCGTTGATGTACAAGCAGGAAACTTCGTCAACGTTAAAGGCCCTAAGGGTGAGTTAAGCTTTCAATTCAATAGTGAGCTAGAAATTGCTACAGAAGGTAGCGAATGTGTAGTTAAGCGTCCAAACGATACTAAGACTATGAAGATGATGCATGGTACTACTCGTGCATTATTACATAACATGGTTGTTGGTGTATCAGATGGATTCAAAAAGGTATTAGAGATAAGCGGTGTTGGTTACCGTGCTCAATTACAAGGAAATAAGGTTGTTGTTTCAGCTGGTTATTCTCATCCAGTAGAGTTAGAAATTCCTAAGGGATTAAAGGTAGAATTACCAAAGAATACTCAAATCATTATTTCAGGTATTGATAAACAATTAGTAGGACAATTTGCGGCTGAAATTCGTGAGGTACGTAAGCCAGAGCCTTATAAAGGTAAAGGTATTAGGTATTCTGATGAACATGTACGTCGTAAGGAAGGTAAAACTGCTAAGAAGTAGTAGAAAGGAGTGCTAGTATATGATTAATAAAGTATCTAAAAATGCAAGTCGTCAAAAGAGACACTTACGTTTACGTCAAACATTATCTGGAACAGCTGCAAAGCCTAGATTAAATGTTTTCCGTTCAAATAAGCAAATTTATGCACAAATTATCGATGATACTACTGGTAAGACATTATGCTGTGCTTCTTCTATGGAAAAAGAAGCAGGAGTTAAAAATGGTTCCAATGTCGATGCAGCAACTAAGGTTGGTACTTTAATTGCTAAGCGTGCATTAGATTTAAAGATTGAGGCTGTAGTTTTTGACCGTGGTGGTTATTTATATCATGGACGTGTTAAGGCTTTAGCTGATGCAGCAAGAGCTGCAGGATTAAAATTCTAAGGAGGATAAATTCTTATGCGTCAAGATCATAAAGAACGTAAGGAAGTTGAACAACCAGAGTTTGAAGAGCGCGTTGTTACAATCAACCGTGTAACAAAGGTTGTTAAAGGCGGTAGACGTTTCCGTTTCGCTGCATTAGTTGTAATCGGTGATAAGAAGGGTCATGTTGGCTTTGGTACTGGTAAATCACAAGAAGTACCTGAGGCAATTAAGAAGGCCGTTGAAAGTGCAAAAAAGAATATGATTACTGTTGCCACTGTAAAAACTACTATTCCTCATGAAGTTATTGGTGTTTATGGAGCAGGTCGTGTTGTTTTAAGACCAGCTAGTGAAGGTACTGGAGTTATCGCTGGTGGTCCAGTACGTGCCGTTGTTGAATTAGCCGGCATCAGTGATATCTTATCTAAATCATTGGGTTCTGCTACACCTATTAATGTAGTAAGAGCTACAATAGAAGGGTTAAAGAGTTTAGAGACTGTTGAACAGGTTGCTGCTAGACGTGGTAAAACAGTTGAACAAATTCTAAGGTAAGCAAGCATGTATAAAATAACTTTAGTAAAAAGCTTAATTGGTCGTAAGCCTAATCAACGCGCAACAGCAAAGGCTTTAGGCTTAACAAGAATTGGCCAAACAGTTACAAAAGAGGAAAATGAAGCAATTCGCGGAATGATCGTTACCATAGCTCATATGGTAAAGGTTGTCCAAGAATAGGAGGTGCCAGACATGTTAAATGAATTAAAGCCAAATGCAGGCGCAAGACATGCTAAAAAGCGTGTAGGTCGTGGTATTGGTAGCGGTCTTGGTAAAACAGCAGGTAGAGGTTCTAAAGGTCAAAATGCTCGTTCAGGCGGTGGCGTTCGTCCAGGCTTTGAAGGTGGACAATTACCTTTATTCCAACGTTTACCTAAGATTGGTTTCCATAGCCATTCACACAAGTTCTATGCAATTGTAAACATAGAAAAATTAAATTGCTTTGAGGATGGAGCTACAGTTGATGCTGAAAGCTTAATCAAGGCAGGATTAATTAAAGACATCTTAGATGGTGTTAAAGTATTAGGTCAAGGAGAATTAACAAAGAAGTTAACTGTAAAGGTTAATAAAATTTCTAAATCAGCACAATCAGCCATTGAAAATGCTGGTGGTACTGTTGAGGTGATTTAACTTGTTAGAGAAGCTAAAGAAGATTTTAAGTAATAAGGAAATATTACAAAAAATCATATTTACATTCGCAATTTTATTGGTATTTAAAATCGGAACTTACATTCCAATTCCACTAATCTCTACAACAAGCATTTCAGAGGTTATTAAAAACAATGATTTCTTAACGGTGTTAAATGCCTTTTCAGGAGGAGGTTTATCTAACTTCTCTATTCTAGCTTTAGGTATTTCCCCTTATATTACTTCATCCATTATTGTTCAAATGCTTCAGCTTTTAATTCCAAAGCTAAAAGAGTGGGGCGAACAAGGAGAAGTAGGAAAGGTAAAGATTGGCCGTGTAACACGTTATGTTACCGTTGTTCTAGCAATGGTTCAAGCCTTAGTATTAATCTTTGGTCTTGGAGCTCAGCCAGAAAATGTGTTAATTGATTCCTTGATTCAATATAAAAATTATTATTGGGCCTTCTACATTTATATGGCAGTTGTAATTACAGCAGGCTCTGCATTCACAATGTGGTTAGCTGATTTAATTACACGTCATGGCGTAGGTAATGGTTCATCAATGATTATTTCTGCAGGTATTATTTCATCTATTCCTGCAATGTTTACTGCATTAAATACTCAATATTTAGGAGATAAGACTTCTGGTTTAAATATTTTCTTATATATATT